>NZ_JADZGH010000061.1:14606-37976 GCF_015865005.1 Rhodococcus sp. CX | reverse complement strand
CGTCGGCGGCGCGAGCGCCGGCGCAGGGCTCGCTGCCGCGCTGTGCATCCACCTCGCCCAGGTCGGCCTGCCCCAACCCGCACTCCAGCTCCTGGTCTATCCCATGCTCGACGACCGTGAGCATGGATCCGTCCGGGCGCTCGAGGGCGGCGCCGGTCATTGGGGTCTGTGGCGGCTCGAGGCCGAGCGCCTCACGTGGCAGGCCTATCTCGGCGGGCTCGACGGCGCGACACCGCCGGCCACGGCCGTACCCGGACGGGCGAGGCCCAGCGAATTACGCCGCGTAGCACCCGCATTCATCGGTATCGGCGACGTGGACGCGCTGCTCGATTCCAATCTGCTCTACGCCACACAGTTGTCCCGTGCCGGGGTTCCGGTCGAACTCCACGTCTACCCCGGGGTGATCCACGGCGGTTTCGTCGCACAACCCCGCACGCGACAGACCCGGCGATTTCTCGACGATGTCCACGCCGCGTTGCGCAGAACCTTCGGCACAGCCGAAACCGACGCGGCCGAAAACTGACACGGCTCGAAAGCTACGGCCGCTTCCGGGCGGCCTTGCTGAGCCGGAACTCCGGAGGGAAGTTCTCGTCGTTGGCCTTGACCGATGAGGTCAGCCCCGCCTCCATCATCGCGGAATTCAGATGGAACTCGTGCTCGTCCGGACGGACCAACCGTCCCATCGACTCGATCATGCCGGTGAGGAGACTTCCCATGTACTCCCCCTGATGCTGTTTCATCATCTGGAAGAACATCTTCTGGATGACCACCGTGTCCGTCGGACGGTTGCGCGCGCACGCCTGGGCGTACGTCTGCACCTCGGCCTCGAGACGGTCGCGGGTCACGACCTTGTTGAGGAAGCCGCATTCGTACATCTCGTCGGCGGTGAACGGCCGCCCGGTGAACACCATCTCCTGGAAGCGCCGGATCCCCATCGTCATCGCCCAGGTCCACATGCGCGGCCCCCAGCCCACGTAGCGGAAGGCCGCATGTCCGAACAGCGCGTCGTCGGAGGCGATCACGAGGTCGGCGTCGGCGGCCTGATAGAAGTGCCACCCGTAGCAGTACCCCTTGACCTCGACGATGCTGATCTTGCCGAACTCCTGCAGGCTCCGGCAACCGGATCGGGCGTTGGCGAACCACGGTCCGTAGTTGCCCATGTTGCGGTACGAATCCTTCGGCGGATAAACGACATCGGGGGCGTCGATCTTGAACTCCTTGAGCCGTTCGGCGGAGTCCCCGTTCTCGACGCCCTCCATGAAGTCCGGCAGGTCGACTCCACTGCCGAAATCGTCGCCCTCGCCGCGCACCACCAGCACCTTCACATCGTCGTCGATGTTCGCTCGATGCAGGAGGTCGGCATACCGCAGGCGCGCCTCGACCGTCGGCGCGTTCAGCCGGTCCGGTCGATTCAACGTGATCGTCGCGATCTTCGTTGCCGGATCCTTCTCGTAGAGGACGATTTCCTCTGCCGACGGAGGTTCGCTGTTCGACATCCTCTTACTCCTCTTGTGGTCCGGTGATGCTGCTGTTCCGGTCGGCCGCGAGCCGGAAGCGCGACCGTCTCGAGCATCCTCACACCCGGCCGCGCAGACAGTTGGTCGATCCGCCGAAATCGTCAGGCGGAGAACGGCACCCGTCAGGTGCGGTGAAAGTTCCGGCCGTCAGCCTGCTGCCGCGTCCGAAACGTCGTCCACCAGGTACTTCTCCATTCCCAGAACGCTCAGCAGTTGCGCCGACAGCAGACCGGCGTCCTGGGCGATGCCCGCGGCAGCCACGAAACGGTCCGGGCGCAGGAACAGGACGGATTCGCTGTGGGCGTCGAACCACTTCTTCAGCTGCCCCGGGTCGCCGACCACGGTCACGTCGTCGCCGTACGAGGTCTGCCCGATCTGGGCTGCCGGAACAACGGCAACGAGTCGGGCGCCGATCGCGCGCCACGCCTCCACGCTGCGTTTGTCGAGGACCGCGGTGGGGTCGTTGTTCCAGCAGAGCACCGCGAACCAGTTCCCGAGCGCCTCGTCGAGCAGGCACCGCCCGTTCTCGGTGACCACCTCGGGCTGGATGAACATCCGTCCTACCGGCGAGGTCTTGCCGGGGCGAGGGACGACGGCGCCGGTCTCGTACCGCGGCATCGGCTTGAACCGCATCTCCAGGATGTATCGCTTCAGCGTGGGGAGCGCGGACGCCGAGCGGAGCACCCTGTCGCGGAGCCAGGCGAGGCGCTCGTTCCGCACCGAGATCACCCGTCCGACCATGGTGGACAGGTCGATCATCGCTCGTGCGTGGCCCCGTCGCTCTTCGTCGTAGGTCCTCAGCAGATCGGATTCGGCCTGACCCGAACACACCGCCGCGAGCTTCCAGCCGAGGTTCACGGCGTCGCGCACGCCGCTGTTGTATCCCTGCCCCTGCCAGACCGGCATCAGATGCGCCGCGTCGCCCGCGAGGAAGATGCGTCCGCGACCGAACTCCCCCGCGATCCGCGAGTGGTGGGTGTAGATGCGGTACGCGATGATCTCGGCGTCCTCCGGGCGCGGGATGTGCCGGCCCAGGAGCTTCCGCACGAATCCGAGATCGTCGACCTCGGTGTCGGACTCGTCGTCCATCAGCATGAATTCGAAGCGCCGGATGCCGTGGGCGATCGAGATGGAGGCGTAGGGCCGCACCGGGTCGGCGCCGACGTAGCTGTTCGGCGAACCGAGGGGGTCGTGGGCGAGGTCCACGACGAGCCAGCGCGTCGACGACGTGACACCGTCGAACGACGTGCCGATGATCCGTCGGGTGCGGCTCCGGCCACCGTCGCAGCCGACCACGTATCGCGCGCGCACCCGGCGCGGACGATCGTCCTCGAGGAGTTCGACCACGACACCGTCGTCCACCTCCCGCATGGTCTGCATCGAGGTGGACCAGCACACCTCGACGGTGACGAAGCGTCGAAGTCCGTCCAGGAGTTCTGCATCCACGAGCGGCTGGACGAATCCGTTGCGCCGCGGCCAGCCGAACTGCGCTTCACTCGGCGCCATCTCCGCGAGAAGCTCACCCCTGCCGTTGACGAACCTCAGGATCTGATTCGGGATCAGGTGTCGTTCAACATGTTTCGCCAGTCCGATGCTCTGGAACGCGCGCATGGACTCGTCGTCCAGACCGACGCCACGCGGGTAGTCGATGAGCACGTCCCGCTCTTCGACGACGAGAACCTGCAGCCCTCGCGCTCCCAGGATGTTCGCCAGGGTGAGCCCGACGGGCCCGGCCCCCACAACGAGGACGTCGACGGCGGCAGGCACCGCGGCGGATCGTTCTCGAGCGTCGGTCACGTCGCCCCCTGGATGAGTGTAGTAATTATCGAACGTGCCGTTTCTATATACACACAGACTATGGCGAACGCGAGGTAACTGTGTCAACAGGCTGAGCGGGAATGGTGTATATAATGAATTGCATGTTGCTTTATTCGCACATGCGCGGCTGTGTCTCGACCGGGTCCGGTCCGGCATGACGACTTCCGACGCACGCTCCCGGCCCCAGCCCCAGGTCGGAAGCCAGACACTGGCTCGCGGACTCACCGCGCTTCTCGCAGTGGTGGATTCACCTACCGGCATGACCGTTCAGCAACTTGCCGAACAACTCGGGGTCCATCGTTCGATCGCGTACCGGATCCTGCAGACGCTACGCGACTTCGGATTCGTGACACCCGGCTCGGACGGTGTCTACCGCCCCGGCTCACGCCTGGCCTCGCTCTCGACAGCCTATCTGCCGGCGTTGCGCGAGATCGCCACCCCGGTGATGCGGCGTCTCGCCGACCGTGCCGGATGCACCGTCCACCTGTTCGTCGCCGAGAGGGACGAAGCCGTCTCCATCGAGGTCGTCGAGCCGGTCACCGTCCCCCAGCACATCTCCTTCCGCGCCGGGATGCGCACGACGCTGGATCGCGGAGCGGCCGCCTACGCCCTCCTGTCGGCCGGCCGGGCTCTGCCCGACGAACCCGAGGCCGTCACCGAGGCGCGCCGACGCGGATACGCCACGAGCGCTGGCGAGATCGAATCCGGCGTCTACGCGGTCGCGGCGCCCATCGCGAACTCGCACCCCATCGCGTGCCTCACTCTCATGAGTCACCGGGAGGAGCAGCTGACCGCAGCCGCACCGGAAGTTGTCCGGGCCGCAGAGGAAATCGCCCGAGCGATACTCGACGCCTGAGCATCGGGCGGGCGTTCGCGTCTCACCGTCCTGCGTCGTCGCACAGGAACCCGATCACGGCCTTGTCGCAGGTCTCCCGCTGCTCCCACTGGGCCCAGTGCCCCGCGCCGTCGATGAACAGGAACTGCCCGTCCGGCAGTTTGTCGGCCATGTCCATCCCGGCCGCAGCGGGTCCGGACGGGTCGTCGCTGGTCCAGATCACCAGCACCGGCACCGTCACCGCCGCCAGATCGGCGTCGGTCACCATGTTGCGCCGGCGCACCTCGGGATCCTGCAGGCACAGGACGTGGCGCATCGACTCCGCAAACCCCGGCTGCGAATAGATCGCCCGGCGACACCCGACGAGTTCGTCTGTGACACTGGCGGGATCGGCCATGAGCCACTCGAGGCGCGCCCGGATGCGCTCGTGGGTCGGTTCGTCGGCGGCGGCCTGACTCAGGTCCCGGATCCGCGCCATCACCTCGGGGGCTGCCATGGTTCCCCCGGGTGTGTTGAGCACGATCCGGCGCAGCCGATCAGGATGTGCGACAGCGAATTTGATCGCTACCCAGCCGCCGAGCGACTCGCCGCACAGGTGCGCCCGCTCCAGACCGAGATCATCGAGCAACGCGGCGAGATGGTCGACGTAGGCGTCGAGTTCGAGGTCGCGATCGGCCGGAGTCGTGTAGCCCTGCCCCGGGAAGTCGTAGGCGACGACGGAGAAGTGCTCGGCGAGCGCCGGTATGTTGCGCGAGTAGGCCTCCAGGTGACCTCCCGTGCCGTGCATGAGCACCAGCGCAGGCCCGGATCCCGCCCGCAGCACACGGGTTCGCCATCCGTCGATCTCGCGGTACTCGATCGTATGAGCCACCGAGCCGAGGTCGTCCCACATCGTCATCGCGCACCAGCCTCCTTCTGCATTGCCGTGGTGACGGCGAACCCGGCGAACCATTCCTTGATCGGCCGGTAGTACCGGCTGGTCATCTCGTAGGAACCCTGCGTGGACAGGGCCGCGTAAGCCGCGATCCAGGTACGGATCTCGTGAGCGGAGCGGCCGGCCTCCCCGGTGAACCAGTCGTTCGGCTTCTCGTCGAACGCGGCGATGTCGCCCGACTCGAACGCATCGAGCACCAGGGCATCCCACTCCGGATTGAGGTCGTGGAAGTCCGCCGATCCCGCAGCGAACGCCCCGGCGGCGGCCACGGTACGAGACTCCCGCTCCCGCCGTTGCTCTGCAGTCGGGTTGCGCCCGTGCGTGATCCGCGCGGCGACCTCCGGAGTCGCACCCTCCAGCCGCGGAACAGGCGGATCGTGCGAGAGACCACCGGACCCGACGACGAGTACTCTCTTCCCGGATTCCCCCAGGACCCGCCCTGCCGCCTCCCCCAGCAGACGGGCTCGGCTCGCCGGGCCGAGCGGCTCGGCCACACAGTTGACGAACACCGGAACCACGGGCGGGATCTCGTCCACCGACCCGAACAGGAAGAGCAGGGGCTGGACGAAACCGTGGTCGACCTGCATCGCTTCGGACAACGCGACGTCGACACCCGAATCGAGAGCATGCCGCGCGATCGAATAGGCGGCGTCGCGGTCCACCGGGAGCGGCCCGCTCGGCAGGCCGTAGTCACCCACGGATGCCGCTGCTGCACCGACGCAGAACGACGGCATCAGGTCGTACAGGAATCCGTTGTAATGGTCGGGGGCGAAGACGAGCACGAGTTCGGGATCGAAGGCTTCCACGAAAGCCCTGGCTCCGGCTAGTTGTTCGCGCACTTCGCGCACGACGTCCGCCGCCGGATCGTGCAGGCCGATCAGCGGCGAGTGCGACGAGGCGCACAAGGCAAGCGGCATGGCAGCTCCGTCCGTCGACCGGCCTGTCCTTGCCGGTGATGCCCCGACCGTTGTTCTGTATATACACAAGCAACCTCGGTATATACACGCGTGACGGTAGCATGCGACACACAGACCCACAACGAGCCCGGAGGGCGAATCCGGTTCGATCCCAATCGAACCGGTGGGATCGTCAGTCCGACAGCGCTGCGAGGATCTCGTCGGTGTGCTGCCCGTGCCGAGGTGCCGGCCGCGCCTCGGTGTACCGACCGTTCCAGCGCAGTGGCGATCGTGCGGTCAGGACGGGCCCGATCCCGGGCTGGTCGACGTACTGCACCACCGCGTCCGGGCGGGCCGCGAGATCGGCGGCGACCTCGTCCATCGTCCGGTACGGCGCCCACAGCACTCGGGTGCCCGCAAGGTCCGCTTCGACCTGCGCGAGGGTGCGCGACGAGAACCACGGGGCGAGGATCGCGGTGATCGCATCCCGCGCCTCGAACCGATCACCTTCCGCGGTCAGATCGAGGCCGCGTTGCTTCTCGAGCGCCGCGAACACATCCGCGGTTCCGGTGACCTCGACCAGCGCCCGCCACTGCCCCGGCGTCAGGCCGACGATCATCACCGAACGACCGTCGCTCGTCGGGAAGTCGGAGCCGTAGCTGCCGAACAACGCGTTCCCGATCCGGTCGCGACCGGACCCACGCGCCTCGGCCTCGGCGAGCCAGCCCATGCTCGCGACCGCGGAGACCGCGACGTCGTCGAGGGCGAGTTCCAGGTAGCTGCCCTCACCGGTCCGGTCACGCCGGTGCAGTGCCGTGACGATGCCGAGCGCGGCGTGGACACCGGTGATCAGGTCCCACGCGGGCAACACGTGGTTCACCGGCGCGGTGTGCTCGGCCGGTCCGGTCATCGACGGCAGTCCGACGGCTGCGTTGACGGTGTAATCGACGGCCGGGCTTCCGTCCGCGTTGCCGGCGATGTGCAGGTGGATCAGGTCGGGCCGGCGAGCGGCCAGCGCCTCGTGTGCGAGCCAAGGGGCATGCGCGGCGTTCTCGAGGACGATGCCCGCCCGGGCGATCAGATCGACGACCACCGCGCGGCCCTCGTCGCTGCGCAAATCCACCGCCAGGGACCGTTTCGCCTGGTTGAGACCGGTCCAGTAGAGGCTCTCGCCGTCGTCGGTGAGCGGCCAGCGCCCACCGTCGACGGCCCCGCCGACCGGGTCGACGCGGATGACGTCGGCACCGAGTTCGGCGAGCATGCGTCCCGCGGTGGGACCGGCGACGAAACTCGACAGGTCGACGACCTGGACGCCGTCGAGGGGGCGCGCGGTCACGACACCCGCTCGAAGATCGCGGTCAGACCCTGGCCACCGCCGATGCACATCGTCTCGAGGCCGTAGCGGGCACCACGGCGGTCGAGTTCACGCAGCAGGGTCGCGAGGATGCGCACACCGGTCGCGCCGACCGGATGCCCCAGCGAGATACCGGAGCCGTTGACGTTGGTGCGATCGAAATCTGCTGCGGTGAAATTCCATTCGCGGGTCACCGCGAGTGCCTGCGCGGCGAACGCCTCGTTGAGTTCGATCAGGTCGATGTCGGCGAGGGACAGACCGGTACGCTTCAGCGCCTTCTCGGTGGACGGCACCGGACCGATACCCATCTCGGACGGGGCGACGCCCGCGGCAGCCCAGGTCACGAGCCGGCCCAGCGGCCGCAACCCGAGACGCTCTGCGGTGGCACGGCTGGTGACGACACAGGCTGCGGCACCGTCGTTCTGGCCGCTCGCGTTGCCCGCGGTCACGGTCGCGTCGGGATCCTGCTTGCCCATGATCGGGCGCAGTTTCGCGAGGGTCTCGACGGTGGTGTCGGCGCGCGGGTGTTCGTCGCGATCGATCACCTTCGGCTCGCCCTTGCGCTGCGGCACGGTGACCGGCACGATCTCCTCCGCGAACTTGCCGGAGTCGATGGCCGCGACCGCGCGGCGATGCGATTCGACGGCGAGTTCGTCCTGCTCGAGGCGGGAGATGCCGTACTTGCGGCGCAGGTTCTCCGCGGTTTCGAGCATGCCGCCCGGAACCGGATGGTTGCGGCCGCCGGCGGTGACGCGACCGCGGGCGAGCCGGTCGTGCAGGGCCGCGGGAGCACCCTTGGCGCCCCAGCGCATCGATTCGGTGTAGTACTCGGCGCGGCTCATGGATTCGACGCCACCGGCGATCACGATGTCGGCGACACCGGTCTGGACGCGCATCGCCGCGTCGAGCACCGCCTGCAGGCCCGAGCCGCAACGACGGTCGAGCTGCAGCCCGGGGACGGTGACGGGCAGGCCGGCGTCGAGCGCGGCGACCCGGCCCATCGCCGGAGCCTCCCCGTTGGGGTAGCACTGGCCGAAGATCACGTCGTCGATCTGCTCGGGGTCGATGCCCGTGCGGGACACCAACTCCGACACGACGCGGGCGGCGAGGTCGGTGGCGGGCACGTCGACGAACATGCCGCCGTATCGGCCGACGGGGGTGCGCAGCGGTTCGCAGATCACCACATCGGTGGCGCCGGCGGTGGAATCAGTCACGGCGGTAGTCCCTTTCGCGATCGGTCCAGTTCTGCGCCCACTCGCGCAGCTCGACGGCCCTGATCTTCGTTCCGTTTCCGCCCACGGTGGTGGGCAGGTGATCGACGATGTGCACTGCCGACGGCACCTTGAACGCCGCGAGTTCCTCACGGCACCAGCGCTTCAACACGTCGGCATCGGTGTCGGTGGACGCGTCGTCGGTGGGGACGACGAACGCGACGGCCTGCGTGTAGCCGCCGTCGCCGGTGATCCCGACGACCTTGACGATCCCCACGTCGGGGTGCTGCGCGAGGCGGTGCTCGATCTCCGCGGGGTCGACGAGGAATCCACGCAGCCGCAGCACATCTCCCATGCGGCACACGAATCGATAGGCGCCGTCACCGGTCGCGACCGCGAGGTCGCCGCTCCGGAACCAGCCGTCGGCCGTGAACGCGCGCTGCGCCGCCTCCGGGTTGCCGAGATAGGCGTCGACGACGTTGGGACCGCGCAACTGCAGCTCACCCTGCTCACCGGCGGGAAGGACGCGGTCGTCCACCGGATCGACGATCCGCGCTTCGATCCACGGTGCCACCGGCCGTCCGCCGCCGTTCCAGCGCACCGACTCCGGATCCTCGGCGGACCACAGCAGTGTGAGCGCGAAGACCTCGGACGAACCGAACACACCGGAGGTGAGGGCACCGAATTCGTCGCGGGCCCAGCGGGCGACGTCGTGGGATCGACCCAGGAAGTCGGCGATACCGAGCCACTTCAGAGCCGACAGGTCGGAACGTTGCTCCGTGTGCCAGGTGTCGTACAGCCGTCCGAACAGGTCGTCGCCGCCCACCACGTGGGTGACCTTCAACTCCTGCATGCGGCGGAGCACCGCGGCGGCGTCGAACACCGGCTCCATGAGCAGGCTTCCACCACCGGCGAGCGTCGCCATGGCGGTGCTGAATCCGAACACTCCGGACACCGGCAGCACGCACAACGTCACATCGCCGGGGACCACTCCCATGATCGCGGCGTCGGCGCGACCGTGCCGCACCACCGCCGAATCCCGGTGCGCGGCAAGCTTGGGCGTGCCGGTGGACCCGGAGGTCGTGAACGCCGCCGCAAGCAGGTCCGACGGATCGGCGACCGCACCGGCGGCGGTGACCGTCGCGGTGACCGGGGTACGGGGTACACGGGTGCCGCGGATGTCGCCGCTGCCGACGAGCCATGCTCCGCCGCCGAGGTCGAATCCCGCCGGGTCGACGGGTGTGGCCGGTGCGGACGGACCGGTGACTACCGCGACGGCCGGGGTGGCGACCTCCGAAGCCGATTCAGCTGCGGCACTCAGTGTTCCGAACAGATCGAGACCGTGGAAGGACGCGGCCACGGCGACCACCGCCGGGCGGGCGGCGACGAGGATGTGCGCGACCTCGCCGGTGTTGTAGCGGGTGTTGACGCCGATGACGTGGGCGCCGAGCGACGACGCGGCAAACTGCCACACCAGCGCGTCGGACCAGTTCGGCAGCATCGCGGCGATGCACTGGCCGGATTCGATTCCGGCATCCGCGAGTTCGGTGCGCAGGGCATCGACCTGTTCACCGAAACGGGCGCGGGTGCAGGTGCGGATCTCGTCACCGACGACGTCGAAGGCGAGCGGCGCGTCCGGGTCGGTGGCGATCAACTCCGCGAGGAGTCCGGTCAGCGACGTGGTATCGGTGGTGGTCACAACGCAACCTCCTCGGAATCCCTTACCGAAAGATCGGTTTCGCCGAGTTCGCGGAACCAGGTGTCGACGACGGCGGCGAAGTCGTCGACTTCCTCCATCGGGTAGTGGCCGATCCCCGCCAGCCCGGTGTACCGCGCGAGGCCGGGATGCGCCTCGTTGACGCGGGCGGCCACCTGCTCGACCTCGGCGGCGCGGATCCACGGATCGTCGAGGCCGGCGACGAGATGGATGGGTGCGTCGATGAGGTGCAGACGGTCGCGGACGTCGTGGCTGCCCCAGCCGATCAGATCGGACGAGGAGATCTCGGGGTCCTCGCGCTTGTGCATCGTCGCGATCACGCGTGCTTTGTCGTCGGGCACCGAGGTGCCCACCGACGCCAGGGTTCCGAGATAGGTGCGTTCGGCGCGAGCCGGGCCGGCAACGTCCTCGAGTTCCCGCCGCAGTCCGGCGACGTTGACGCGACCCGGACCGGCCTCGGCCTCCATCGCGACGGCGCCGGCCAGCGGACGTTCCGGGCGGACAGACAGTTCGAGGGTGAGCTTGCCGCCGATGGAGCAGCCGACCACATAGGGGCGCTCGATCTCGAGTTCGTCGAGGACGGCGCAGAGCCAGTCGCCGTAGGCGGTCAGCGACGTGACCGGTCCGCCCGGGGCCGGCTCGGAGCGTCCGTGGCCCGGCAGATCGGGCACGATGACGCGGTATCCGCGGGCGGCGAGGTCGCGGGCGACGTGACGGTACTGCACGCCGCTCTGCCCCGCGGTGTGGATGCAGAGCACGGTCGGCAACGTATCCGGCGCGGGATGCGCATCGGGGGTGACGATCTCGACGAACCCGAGGGCACCGGCGATCTCGAGGTAGCGCGCTTCGATCACGGCCGGACCTCCTGGGCGAGTGCGCGCGCGTGCGCGATGACGATGTTGAGCGGTTTGGTGAGTCGCAGGTACTCGTATCCGTCTCCGCTGGAGGAGAATTCGCCGCCGATGGCACGGCGCATGAAGTCGTCGCGTTCGGCGAGCACCACCTCGGCCCAGAGATGGGCCGGCGCAACGAAGGTGAAGGTCGCGCCGTGCGGGGTGCGCCGCGTGACGTCGACGATGCGACCCTTGTAGATCCGCAGGTGCAGTTCCCGGTCGTCGCAGCGCAGACCGATCGTGCCGTCCCAGCTCGACAGCGACGACGCGAATTCCGCGTCCTCGTCGAGGCGGGCACGCAGCAGCTCACCCCACGCCGCGGTGCAGAAGTCCAGCTCCGGCCGCGCCGGGGCCGCCGTCGGATCGTCGAGCCGCCAGGTTTCGGTTCCGCACTCCCGTACGGTTCCGGTGTCGTCGACGAGCCGGACGTACCGGTCGACGATGCCGTCGGCGACGCGCGTGACCAGCACGTCCGCGTGAACGGTGTCGTCGTGGGTGACCGGACGGCTCGTGGACCAGGTGATGCCGGTCCGGGTTGCGCCGGGGATGGGCGGTGTCAGCAGTTCGGCGGCGATCGCGCCCGCGAGCGCACTGCCGCCGGGCAGGGCGATGCCGGCTTCGGCGAGCAGCGGGGCGAGTTCCCGTGCGGCTCCGGCGATTCGGTCTCCGACGGTGACGAGATCGGATGTCGTGAGGGTCATCAGTCTTCGACCCTTCCGAGCAGTTCGTCGGAGATGATGCGCATCTGGATCTCGCTGGTGCCCTCGAAGATCTTCGTCAGGCGCGCATCCCGCCAGTGCCGTTCGACCTGGAAGTCGGTGGTGTAGCCGGCACCGCCGTGGATCTGCACGGCCTCACTGGTGACCTGTTCGGCCATTTCGGTGGCGACGAGTTTGCACATCGACGCCTCGAGCGAGCAGCGCCGCCCGGTGTCGATGTCGGTGGCGACCGAGTACATGAGCTGGCGGGCCGCTTCGATGTCGGCCGCCATCTTCGCGATCTTGAACCGGAGGTGCTGGAAATCGCCGATGGGGCGGCCGAACTGGCGGCGGGTGTGGACATACGCGATGGAGTCCTCGAGCGCGGCCCGCGCCAGGCCGATCGCCCGCGCCGCGGTGTGCGCGCGGCCGACCTCGAGTCCCGACACGGCGAGGTAGAAGCCCTTGCCCTCCTCGCCGAGCATCGCCGACGCCGGGATGCGGAAGTTGTCGAACGACAGCTCCCAGGTGTTCCATCCGAAGTAGCCGATCTTGCGGACCTTCGTACCGGAGATCCCTTCCGGGAAGCTGCCGCGTTCCTTCTCCACCAGGAACGCGCTGATGCCTCGGTGCGGCTTGGCGGGGTCCTTGTTCGGGTCGGTGCGCGCGAACAGAACCAGGTAGTCGGCTTCGTCGGCATAGGTGCACCACATCTTGGTGCCGTTGACGACCCACTCGTCGCCGTCGCGGGTGGCGCGGCACGAGATGTTGGCGACGTCGGATCCGGCTTCGGCCTCCGAGAGCGCGTAGGCGCCGAGGTATTCGCCGCGGGCGACCTTCGGCAGCAGTGCCGCCTCCTGCTCCGGGGTGAAGCCGCCGCCCATGCCGTTGCCGCGGGCGAGCAGGCCCGACACGCTCATCCAGGCACGGGACAGCTCTTCGGCGACGAGGCAGTACTCGAAAACGCCGAGCCCGAGGCCCCCGTGCTCCTCCGGGATCATGATGCCGAAGAAGCCGATGTCGGCCATTTCCTTCTTCAGCGCATCCGGGATCGTGCCCTGGACGGGGTCGAGTTCGTTGGCGACGGGCAGCACCTTCGTCATCGCGAAGTCCCGCGCGAGGTCGCGGATGGCGAGGCGTTCCTCGGTGAGGTAGCGCGGGGTATCGGTGCGTGGCTGGGACGGCCGGTGGGTCATGGACACTCCCTCGATGGGCCGGGCAGGCGGGCAAGCAAGGCATTAACGCTTGTTCACCCAGTACAGCATGACCTCCGTCACCCCGTCAACGGCTGAACGCTACGAAGGCCGGTATCCGACGAGGTTGAGGGCGTAGACGCCGTAGTCGTCGGCGACCTGCTGGGCCGTGAGCGGACCCTCGGGCCGGAACCAGAGTGGGATGCCTGCGCACATCGTCAGCACCGCCGTGACGGCCTGATGAACGTGCGGAACCGAGAAAACACCCTGGTCGACGCCGTCTCGAGCAATGTCGACGAACAGCTGTTCCTGCGCGTCGCGGGAGCCGACGACGCGCTTGCGGTCCACTTCGCCGAGGTAGCGCAGTTCGGAGTTGGCCACCAGGCAGGCGCGGGGATTGCGGGCGGTGTACAGGGCGTGCGCCACGACCGCGGCACGCCAGCGATCGGCCGGATGCGCGCCGGCCTTGCGCAGGGCATTGCGGGTGACGGTGAACTGTTCGTCACTGGCCCGTCGCAGGATCTCGACGAGCAGTTCGGACTTGTTCTCGAAGTGGTTGTAGACGTTCGCAGCGCTGCAACCTGCACTGTTGGCGATATTGCGCATCGTCGCACCGTGGAATCCGGACGCATAGAACTCGTCGAGCGCCGTCTCCAGAATGCGTTCGCGCACCCCCACCTGCACACCAACCGACCGAGTGTTCATGTATCGGAGCGTAGAGGTCGATCAAACGACCAGCAAGAACCCCGACTTGACCACCCGATAACCCCTGGAATATGGTCCACCTCACATGAACGTGCGTTAATCACCGTCCATTATCGATCTCGGAGGATCACGCTGTGACCGCCATGGAGTTCACCGGCGAGGCCACTCTCGCCGACCGCATCGCCCGCCTCGAGGACCTCGAGGCAATCCGCTTGCTCGACGCCCGCTACTGCCGCCACCTCGACGACGGGGACTGGGACGCGCTGATGGACCTGTTCACCGACGACGGTGAATTCGACGGCCTGTCCCACCCGCGCGGGAAGGCCGAGATGCGCGAGTTCTTCGCCGGCCTCGCCGACGGCGGACTGACCGCCTTCTGGCACTTCATCACCAACCTGGAGATCGACCTCGACGGCGACCGCGCGACCGTCCGCTCGTTCCTGTGGCAGCCGTGCGTCACCGACGGGGTCGCGAGCGTCGCCGCCGGCCGGTACACGGATGAGGTCGTCAAGATCGACGGCCGCTGGCTGTACAAGGTCAAGCAGGTGCGCTTCCACTTCTTCGGACCACTCGAATCCGGTTGGGAAGAAAACCTTTTCGCATTGGAATCCGCACGCAACGCGGCGGTGCGGGCATGACCGAAACCGTCTCCTCGAACCCGACATGGGTGTGGATGCTCCAACTACCCGAGGTCGCCGAACTTCGCCGCCGCCGTCGCACCGTGACCACCGCGCTGGGCACGATCACGATCGTGTTGTTCGCGAGCTTCCTCGTCGGTTTCATCGCGCTCCCCGAGCTGCTGGGCAACACCTCGCTGCTGGGCGTCCCGCTGTCCCTGTGGGTCGTGTTCTCCCAATTCGCGGGAACCTGGGCGCTGGTCTGGGCGTATTTCCGGCTGTCCCGCACCTACATCGAACCGGCAGCGGACGCAGCGATCCGCGCGGTGTCCGACCATCGTGAGGAGCTCGTATGACCGGCGACGCCGATTACCTGGCCATCGCGATCTGCAGTGCCGTCATCTCATTGACCCTGTGGGTGACGTTCGCGGCGTCCCGTCGCGCCAAGAGCGCGGACGGATTCTTCGCGGCAGGCCGCTCGATCTCCAGCTGGCAGAACGGCTTTGCGATTGCCGGTGAATTCATCTCCGCAGGAAGCTTTCTCGGTACGACCGGACTGATCTTCTCCAAGGGCGTCGACGGAACGGTCATCCTGTTCACGTCGGTGATCTCGTTCCTGCCGGTGCTGTTTCTCCTCGCCGAGAAGATGCGCAATCTCGGCAAGTACACGCTCGCCGACGTTCTGGTGTTCCGCACCGAATCCCGCAACGTGCGTGTCGTCGTCGCACTGAGCACGATCACGACCGGCACGTTCGTCCTGCTGGCCCAGCTCGTCGCGGCAGGCGTACTGCTCGAATCGGTTTCCGGGATTCCGTTCTGGATGTCGGTGATCGTCGCCGGAACCCTCATGGGCATCTACGTGTTCGTCGGCGGCATGCTCGCGACCACCTGGGTTCAGGTCATCAAGTCGTCGATCCTTTCCGTCCTGGCGATCATCGTCTGCCTCGGCATTCTCGCGCAGTTCGGGTTCAGCTTCCCCAAGGTCCTCGATTCCGCCACCGACCACGCCGCAGCCGGCGATGCGATCCTCTCGCCCGGGCTGATCTTCGGTCAGACGAGCGCGCTCAACCTGATCTCGTACTCGCTGGCGTTCGCACTCGGCACCGCCGGCATGGCGCACATACTCATCAGGTTCTTCACCGTGCCCGAAGCCAAGACCGCACGGCGTTCGCTCGGCTGGACGGTCGCCCTGTGCAGCGGGTTCTATCTCATCGTCATCGTCATGGGCTTCGGAGCTGCCGCACTGCTCGGCGACGACGGTGCCCAGCGGGTCGGCGCGGGCGGCAACCTCGCCGCGCCAGTCCTCGTCACCGAACTCGGCGGCGGTGTCGGCACGGTCGGTGGTTCCGTCGCACTCGCCCTCGTGGCCGCTGTGGCATTCGCGAGCATCATCGCGGTGGTCGCCGGAGTTGTGATCTCGGCTGCCGGCACGTTCGCCCGGGATGTGTGGCCGACGCTCACCCGCAAGGCCCTTCCGGAGAATCTCGATGCCGGGTCCCAGGCCAGGGAGGACGACGCGCAGGCGCGAGTCGCCCGGATCGGTGCCGTCGCCTTCAGCGTTGTCGCGATCGGGCTGACCATGCTGATCGGTGACGACACCAACATCACCTACTTCATGGGCATGGCATTCATGGTTGCAGGTAGCGCGCACCTGCCCGCACTGGTGCTGAGTCTCAACTGGCGTCGGTTCAACAGTACGGGCGCGGTGTGGGGGATCCTCGTCGGGCTGGTCTCGACCGTCGTAAGCCTGATGTTCACCCAGGCGCTATGGCTCGGCGACGGACCGGCACCGCTGACCATCCAGCTTCCTGTGATTATCACAATGCCGCTCGGCCTGGCCGCCTGCGTGATCGGATCGCTCGTCGGCGAGAAACTCCGCGGGCGGAGTCCGCACGACGATGAGAAGTTCGCCGAGATGCTGGTGCGTGCGGAAACGGGCATCGGCGCGGAGATGGCATCCACCTCTCACTGACGCCGACGGCCCGGAGCTCTGCACCCGCTCCTTTCCGAGCGAATGTATCGCCTGCTCTGTTGAAGGAGACGAACGATACATTCGCTCGGAAATAGGGGCGGGAATGGGCGGGAAACAGACGGGAGAACGGCGGGGAGGGACGGCTAGTCGAAGGACATGCCGGCGTCGGCGCCGCGTTGCCTGGTGCTGTTCGCGCCGTCGAGCGACTCGCGGATGATGTCCGCGTGGCCGCTGTGGTGTGCGGTCTCACGAATGATGTGCAGCAACACCTTTCGCGCACTCCACCACTCCCTCTCCGGCGCCCAGGGCGCGGTGGGCAGCGGCACCTGCAGGTCGAGATCGTCGAGTGCCAGAACGAACTCCTCGGTGTTCCGCGCGACCTCGGCGTACGCCTCGAGCAGGCCGGCGAGGGTTTCGTCGTCGTTCATGTAGTACTGCACCATCGCCGACTCCATGTCGAACGTGGTGGTGTCGTCGAGGTTGCGGATCGTCTCGATCCAGGTCTTCTCCGTCGCCGTGACGTGCTTGATCAAACCGCCGACCGTGAGATCGCTGACGGTGCTGCACGTGCGGGCCTGTTCGTCGGTCAGGTTGCGGGCGGTGATCAGCAGCATCTCGCGCTGCTCCGCGAGGATGTCGAGGATGTCCGCGCGTTCTCCGGTTCGGGAATTGTCGGTCATGTCCACTGCCCTTCCGTCGTCGTGATGATGTAACCCACGGTAGGAGCGATTGCGGACAACTTCGGTCACCAATCGGCGGGCGATGAGAAACCACGTCCGCGCGGGTCTGTTCGTGCATGACCATCACACACACCATCCCCGTGTCCGGCGGCCGGCTGCACTGCGAGGTTCGCGGCGCCGGCCCCCTGCTGATCCTGACCGGCGCCCCGATGGGCGCCGCGGCCCTGGCCCCGTTCGCCGAGGTCCTCGCGGACGACCACACCGTCGTCACCCACGACCCGCGCGGCATCGGGCGCAGTGTCCTCGACGACCCGCACTCCGATTCGACCCCCGACCTGCGCGCCGCCGACCTCGTCGCCGTACTCGACGCCCTCGACGCGGAATCCGCCGACGTCTTCGGCACCAGCGGAGGCGCGGTCACCGGTCTCGCCCTCGTGACACTGCACCCGAAGCGGGTACGCACACTGGTCGCTCACGAACCGCCGCTCCTCGAGTTGCTGCACGACGCCGCCGAGCGACGCGCCGCGGTGGATGCGATGGTCGACACCTTCCACCGTGACGGCCTCGGTGCGGCGTGGGCCGCGTTCATGGCCTTCGCCGGATTCGACTCCGGCGCAGCCGGGCCCGACGAACAACCCTCCGGTCCCCCGCCGGGAGAGTCACCGGACCAGGACCTCGCCGACGGCGCCCGCTTCTTCGCCCACGAGATCCGGGGAACCACCCGCTATCTGCCCGACCTCGCCGCGTTGGCGGCGACGCCCGCACGACTCGTGGTCGGCATCGGCGCCGAGTCGCGGGGGCTCGTGACGTACGCGACGTCGATCGCCCTGGCCGAGGCACTTTCCTTGACACCGAAGGAGTTTCCGGGAGGTCACGCCGGATTCGTCGAGCAGCCCGAGAAGTTCGCCGCCGTGCTGCGCGATGCACTCACCCGGCCGTGAGACGTGCGGTCAGGCCGCGAATCCGACAGCACCGACCACCGGGATGATCGTCATGAACACGATCGCGACGGCGAACAGCGTGATCGTCACCTTCTTGTCCCACTTGCTCCGGGTTCCGGTCGCGGCGAGCATGAAGAACACGAATCCGATGCAGATGGAGACGATGCCGATCATCACGGGTGTTTCGAGCATGCCCCCATCATCGCGTATGCCGAAGTCCCGGTCGCCGTGCACCTGCGCCGGGTGAAGCACGTCACCGGTTGAGCTGCGCGATCCGCCCGCTCAGCACCGTCGCGAACCCGGTCCACGCCGCATAGGGTGCCAGTGCCGCACCCGCGATGGGCACGGCGTCGGCGGTGCGTCGTACGAGGTCGGCACTACTGGCGGCGAGCACTGCCGCGACCACCGTTGCCGGGACGAGCCGTCCGCCCTTGAAGAACACCCACGACCACGAGCCGTTGAGCACGAGATTCGCGGCGAGCGCGGCGACGTACGCGCGTCGCGCATCGAGTTCGCGACGCCGGGTCAGTTCGTCGATCGCCGCTGCGGAGGTGACCGCGATGTCGGCGTACAACGCGGTCCAGACGATGGGGAAAGCCGACGCCGGGGGCTGGAACGACGGCTTGCGGAGGCGGCGGTACCAGCGGGAATCCGATTCCCGGGAAGCGATGGACCCGACGAAAGCGGTGATCGCCGTCGCCGCCGTGGTTCCCAGTACCGTTGCTGGTCTCATGCCCCACACCCACCTCTCCTCGGCACAGTTGCCCCGTGCGTCTCCGACACAGTTGCCCCGTGCGACTTACCCGCACACCCTCCGGCCGAAACCCACGCACTCCGGGCGGTAGCGTGGATGGTCCATACAGATCAGGGGGACGGATATGGAACACGGTGGTCTGACGCAGATCGGCGACGCGGTGTGGGCGTTCGTGCGCCCGGGCGGCGGATGGGGCGAAGCGAACACCGGGCTCGTCGTCTCCCCCGGCGCGGCATCCCTGGTCGTGGACACCGTCTGGGATGTGGCGTGGGCCAAGCGCATTTCCGACGTACAGCGACCGCTCGTCGCCGACGCTCCCGTCACGGAAGCGGTCAACACCCATTCCGACGGAGATCACTGGTGGGGCAACGACACACTGCCCCCGACGGCGCGGATCACCACCAGTGCGGCGGCGTTGGACGCGATGCACGAGGACCTGCCGCCCGCCGGCTTGAGGGCGCTGGCGACCGCGGGCGAGTTGATCGGCCGCATGCCGGGGCCGGTGAGTGCGGCTGTGGCCTACTCGGCACGGGTGCGAGCGGGGGCCCGATTCCCCCGTCGCACACCACGTTTGCCGGACCGCACCTTCGACACGACCCTCCGGCTGACGGTCGGCGATCGCACGGTGGACCTCGAGCGCCTGGGCCCGTGCCACACCGCGGGCGACGTCGTCGTGCACGTGCCCGACGCGGGCGTGGTGTTCACCGGCGACCTGTTGTGGGTCGGATCCACCCCGATCCTGTGGAACGGTCCGCTCGACAACTGGTTCGCCGCCCTCGACCGCCTCATCGGGTGGGACGCCGCGGTGTACGTTCCCGGTCACGGGTCGACCGGGACCGTCGACGACCTGCGCGCCCTCCGCGACTACTGGTTGTGGCTGCGCGACGTCGGCCACGTCCACCACGAGCGCGGAACCTCCGTGCGGCAGGCGACGCGAGAAATAGTGCGCAGCAACGAATTCGGGCGATGGAGCTCGTGGCATGCGCCCGAACGGCTGGTGTTGAGCCTGAGCACACTGTTCGACCAGTGGAACGGCAATCCGCCGGGCGCTCCCACCATCACGCGCCGCGCCCGCGCTTTCGCCGACGCGGAAACACTTCTGCGCGAGGGACTGTTCCGAACTCCCTGACTCCGAAGCGTTCCCGCGACCGACGGCCTTCCCGCGACGACGCCGTCACCCGGTCAGGTGAGGAACCTGCGGAACAGGGGGCGCTCCGCCGCCGCGATCAGCATCCGCTCGTAGCCGTACAGGAGGTTCGCCCGGATCCGCCGCGCCGGGACGTCGTAGGCGCCGATGTAGTCGACGATGGTCTTGTCGAAACTCAACTTGAACTGGCCGACGCCGTGCAGCGGATGCGCCGGGTCGTCCGCCTCCCACGACGGCGGGGTCCCGCACATGTCGTACCGCACTGCCCCGTGTTCGCGCGCCCACCGCATCAGTTCCCACTGCACCGCGTGACCGACGCCGTGCGCGCCGAGACCGTTCTCCTCGGACCGGCCCGGCCCTTTCCGCACCGATGCCCCGGTCAGGTACAGAGCGTTGTCACCCACGAGCATCGCGTAGGCGCCGGCCACGACCTTCCCGTCGAGACGCGCGAGGAACAACTGGCCGTTGCCGCTGGCCTGCAGCCGCTGGTAGAGGCTGCGGACATGCTCGAAGGTCCGGATCGGGAACCGTCCGTCGGCCGTCGCGGTCAGCAGGTCGTAGAGGATGCGGCAGTTCTCGTCGGTCGCCTCGACCCGTTCGACGACGACACCGACCCGGGCTGCCTTGCGGATCCAGCGGCGTGCCCGCTGCCCGAAGCGGGCCAGCACGTCGTCCTCCGATCCGGTGATGTCCACGACGATCGTGTGCGACGGCGCCCACCCGGGCACGCGCCGATACCCCGCCGCGAGCAGACGCTCCCGCTCGGCGGCATCGTCGCGGATCAGCGGTTCGATCCGCACGGTGAACACACCCTGCTCGGCCGCGAACTCCGCCAGCGCATCGGACACCCGCATGAGGGTCGTGACGTCGAGTACGCCCGGTCCCGCCGGCAGGTGCCACAGCCGCCCCAGCAACGGGATGCGCCGCTCGAGCACGGTGCAGGCGATGTCGTCGACCATCAGATAGACCGGAGTGAAGCCGAGGACCCGCTCGTGTTCGGAGTACTCGCGGCCACGCCAGACCGAACCTCCGTCGGGATTCGCGGCGACGAGCTCGTCCCACCGGGCCAGCTCGTGCGCCTGCGCGAGGCGCACTTCCGCTTTCCGCACTACGCCGAGGTCGTCGGCAACTGCATCCACAACCATCTGTCCCTCATCTCACTGCGATGCGTTCCGCCCCGCACGGCGGCAGCGCACCCCGATCCGGTTCGCGGGTTCGTAAGTGCCCGCAGCACTTCGGAGAACGCATATCGCCACGCGCGATCCGGCTTTTCGGCTTCACCGACCGGACGGGCAACGCGTTGTACTCAGCAGCACTGTCGAGGTCCGTCCCGCCTCCGTTATCCGCGGGACAGGGTGAAACAGAGGGTGATAGCCGTTGAAAGTGCAACAATCATCTGTTCGTACGACACGCCGTGACGGTCGGCCGACCGCCCCTCCCCAGAAACGAATGAAGGGCACGTTCGACCGGTTGGACCGGTCGAACGTGCCCTTCACCGTGAGGTGCGGCAGCCCGGGTCAGGAGGTGACGAGGGCCTCCCGCGCCTTCTCCTTGCGGTTGCGGTAGACGCTGGAGGCGAAGGCCGCGCCGATCAGAGCGATACCGACGAGACCGGTGACGATCTCGGGGACGTGCGTGCCGATCGAGTACAGCAGGATCAGCGAGAGCGCACCGATCGCCCAGTGGGCGCCGTGCTCGAGGTACACGTACTCCGACAGCGTGCCCTTGCGCACCAGGAAGATCGTGATCGAGCGGACGAACATCGCGCCGATGAAGCCGAGGCCCAGGGCGATGATGATCGGGTCGGACGTGATCGCGAACGCGCCGATGACGCCGTCGAACGAGAACGACGCGTCGAGAACCTCGAGGTAGAGGAACAGGAAGAAGCCGGCCTTACCGGTGGCCTTGGCCAGACCGGACGGCCCGCCCGCGGACTCCTCGTCCTCCTCGGGGATGTGGAACATCTCGCCGAGCCCGTTGACCGCAATGTAGGTGATCATGCCCAGCACGCCGGCGATCATCACCGTCGAGACCTTGTCGTCGGGCGCGATGACCGTCGCCGTGATCAGCAGCAGCGCCGACGCGACGACGACCTCGAGCTGGTCGAGCTTGCCGGCCTTCGCGAGGGGGCGCTCGATCCACTGCAGCCACTTGATCTCGCGATCCTCGAAGATGAAGTGCAGGAACAACATCAACAGGAACATGCCACCGAACGCAGCGATCTGCGGATGTGCGTCGGTGATGAGCGTTTCGTAGCTGGGGCTGCCGTCGGGGAAGTACGCGGCGCCGTCGGCCGGCGGATTCAGGGCGAGTCTCAGCGCCTCGACGGGCCCGAGGCCCGACGCGGCCCACACGATGACCAGCGGGAACACCAGGCGCATGCCGAACACGGCGATGAGGATGCCGACGGTGAGGAAGATCTTCTGCCAGAAATCGCTCATCCGCTGCAACACGGTCGCGTTGATGACCGCGTTGTCGAACGACAGCGAGACCTCGAGGACGCCGAGGATGGCGGCGAGGAACAGAGCTTGGGGGCCGCCGTACAGGAAAGCGACGACGAGGGAGACAACGGTGACGGCGAACGACGCCCCGAATATTCGCAGTAACACGACTGCGGCCTTTCTTGATCAGTAGTCAGGTCGATGCAGCGAGGTACTGCAAAAGCCAGGAAGACGAGTCCGGTCCCGGCTACGGACGGCCGGGACCGGATCGAGTTCATCGAACGAGCTAGACGTTGACGCCGTAGTCGCGGGCGATCCCCGCCAGGCCGGACGCGTATCCCTGACCGATCGCGCGGAACTTCCACTCGGCGCCGTGCCGGTAGAGCTCACCGAACACCATGGCGGTCTCGGTGGAGGCATCCTCGGTGAGGTCGTAGCGGGCCAGTTCGGTGCCGTTCGCGCGGTTGACGACGCGGATGTAGGCGTTGCGGACCTGACCGAACGACTGGCTGCGGGCCTCGGCGTCGTAGATCGAGACCGGGAAGAAGATGCTGTCGATGTTGGCCGGGACCGCCGCGAGGTCGACGTTGATGACCTCGTCGTCGCCCTCACCCTCACCGGTACGGTTGTCGCCGACGTGCTCGATCGAGCCGTCGGGCGACTTCAGGTTGTTGAAGAACACGAAGTGCTGGTCGGACACGACCTTCTTGTCGGCACCGGTTGCGATCGCGCTGGCGTCGAGGTCGAAGTCGGTGCCTGTCGTCGTGCGGACATCCCAGCCGAGGCCGACGGCCACAGCGGTCAGGTTCGGCGCTTCCTTGGTGAGGGAAACGTTTCCGCCCTTGGTCAAGCTGACGCCCATGCGGGGTCCTTTCGATCGTGGGTCGGCGGGCCCGAACGGACCCGCCCGATTTGCGCGTGTTCTCTCCAGCCTAAACGGATACCCGCGGCTGCGCTCCCGCCCTCCTCGCCGACCCGCGGCCGAGTCGGACCGACCAGTACCATTCGGGTCGTGGCGAGCCGATTCACGCGCCGACTCTTCGGGGG
>NZ_JADZGH010000061.1:13299-14596 GCF_015865005.1 Rhodococcus sp. CX | reverse complement strand
GGTGGCGGCCTTCCTCGACATGGACCGGCGGCAGTCGGTCGCCGAGGCTGCGGTCACCGCGTCGCACGAACTGGAACCCGAGCGGGGCCTGATCCGCATGTGGACACCGATCCGCGAGGCGTGTTACGACGCCGCGGAGATCTACCTGCGGCTCTCCCGTACCGAACCGGAGCAGCCCCTGGCGAGCGCCGCCGAGTACGAACAGGCGATCCATCGGATCGGTTCCGCGACAAGAACTCTGGACGAGTTCTACGGTGCCCATCGCGCGCATCTCGAACACGCGATGGCCGTCGCTGCGGCCACACCGCAACTCGCGCACCGGGCCCGCACCGAGGCGCATGCCGTCGCGCAGGCACTGCAGTCGCCGGAGAATGCCGCGTTCGCCGACTACCCGTCGGTGCGGGCCGCGGCGGGCGCACTGGACGCCGCGCTGGACGCGCTCGGGGCCGCTGCCGGGGCAGGCGCGATCCGGAAGCAGGCCGGGCAGGTCGGGCAGGCGACGGCGGCGCTGCGAGCGGCCCTGGACCAGGCACCCGCGCAGTCGGAGCGTGCCCGGAACACCCTTGCGTCCGTCACCACCCGGATCGGTGCGGTCCGCACCCGGCTCGAGGGTCTCGCACCGGCGTACTCGGCGCTGTTGCGCGAGTTCAACGCGGCAAGTTCCGCCGACCTGACCGGCAACGACCGGCGCGCCACCGAAATGCTCGCGAAAGCCGAGGAGAGCCTGGCCGCGGCACGGGCCGCGTTGTCGGCAGGCCGGCCCGAGGAGGCCCTCGATCACGCGAACGCGGCACGCTCGCAGTTGTCGGTCGCCGAACACAACGTCGACGCCGTCACCAGCCGACTCGCAACCCTGCGCGCGGTACGGGAGAATCCAGGAGCGAAAGTCGATGCCGTGCGCTTCCGACTGCGTGATGCGCAGCACCTCGCGGTGCAGCGTGGATTGACCGCAGAATGGGGCTCGGTACTCGACGCACAACTCGCCCGGATCGACAGAGCCGTCGATTCGCTGACAGGAATCCACCCGGACTACTGGGCGTACGTGCGCGATCTGGACGCGGTGACGGACTTCATCACCGGGGTGGTGCAACGAATGAGAGGACGGACGGACAGCCCATGAGCGGGGGGACCTTCACGCAGGTGCGTGGCACATGCCACTTCCGGCACCTGGATCCGGCCACACGGGACACCTTGTTCCTGCACCACCCCCAACCGTTCGACGACAGCGACGACCGTGAACGCCTGGCGCTCGCGCTCGGCGCAACCCTCTACGTGCCGGCGACCCGTCCGGACCTGG
>NZ_JADZGH010000061.1:10247-13015 GCF_015865005.1 Rhodococcus sp. CX | reverse complement strand
GTCGGCGCTCTCACCGGCTTCGTGCTACCGAAATTCGGGGCGAGCACCGGGCGCGCGTTCCTCGAGGCGGTCGCCGCGGCGTCGGAACGGCTCGGGAAGCACCTGTATGCGATGCCGGTGCTCGAGTCGAGTGAGCTCGTCCATCGCCAGACCCGCGACGACGAACTGCAGGCGGTGTCGGCGCTGCTCGCCGAGCACCGGCAGCGGGTGCTGGCCGTGCGGATCGGCGCGACCGACATGTGCGGCACGTTCGGGATCCGACGCGACCGCGACCTGACCATCTACGACGTGCGGGTCGTCGTCGACGTCATCGCCGATGTCGTCAACTACCTGGGCCGCACCGACGGCACCGGGTTCGTCATCACCGGTCCGGTGTGGGAGTACTTCGCCGACCACGAACGCATGTTCCGGCCGATGCTGCGGGCCACCCCGTTCGAGGAACACGATGCGGTGCTCTTCCGCCAGCAGCTCGTGAGCCGCGACCTCGACGGACTGCTCCGGGAGATCGCGCTGGACCGGGCCAACGGCATCCAGGGGAAGACGGTGATCCATCCGTCGCACGTGGCCGCGGTGCACGCACTGTCCGCGGTGACCCACGAGGAATACCACGACGCCGTCGACATCCTCGGCGGCGACACCGGCGGCGTCCGCGCCTCCGGATATCGCAACAAGATGAACGAACGCCGCCCGCATCGCACGTGGGCGCAGCAGACGGTGCTGCGCGCGTCGGTGTTCGGTGTCACCAACAAAGGAGTCACGTTCGTGGACCTGCTGACCGCACTGGTGGACCGGTGAGCGCCGCCGCTCCGGCCGGCGTCGCCGAGGACTTTCAGATTCCCTGGGCGACGCAGGAGTTCGGCCTGACGCTGCACCACCACGATTCGGCCACCGGGTACCGCGTGCCGGAGCTGGTCCACCCCGGGCTGCGCCGCAATCCGCGCCGCGCGCACCTGCTGGTGTCCACCGTGCTGGGCAAGCACGTGCCGACCGATCCCGCGGTCGTGATCGCCGCCGGCGACCGGCTCGGCGATCTGGTGGCCGAGCTGCTCGGCGAGGACGCGTCGACAGCGGTCGTCCTGGGCTTTGCCGAGACCGCGACGGGACTGGGGCATTGTGTCGCCGCGCGCATCGGCGCGGCCTGTTACCTGCATTCCACCCGCCGCGACGTTCCGGGCGCCGACACGTTCGCCGGTTTCGAGGAGGGACACTCCCACGCGACCTTCCATCTGCTCCAGCCGACCTCCCCGGACCTGTTCGCGAACCCGGCGCCGCTCGTCCTCGTCGACGACGAGATCTCGACCGGGACAACTGCGCTCGATGCCATTCGCGCGCTGCACCGGCACCACCCGCGCAGCCGGTACGTGATCGCCTCCCTCGTCGACATGCGCGCCGAGGAGCACCGGCGTGGGGTCGCGGAGGCCGCCGGTGATCTCGGCGCACGGATCGAGCACGTGTCGCTCGCGTCCGGACGGGCCGTGATTCCCGAGGGCACCACCGAACGCGTGACGGCACTGCCCGATCCGGCGCTGAACCCACGCGCGCCGCATCGCGGAACCGCAGAGTTCGTCGAACTTCCTTGGCCAGCAACGGTTCCCGACGGTGGCCGGCACGGATTCCTGAGCACCGACACCGCGGGTTTCGACGCTGCGATCGCCGCGGCCGCCGACGCCCTCGCGGCAGCGCTCGAACCCGGTCGTCCGGCCGTCGTCGTCGGGCACGAGGAACTGATGTACCTGCCGCTGCGGCTCGCCGGCGCCCTCGCGACCCGTGGCACGCCCACTCGGTTCCAGACCACCACCCGCTCCCCGGGTTACGTCCTCGACGTCCCCGGCTATCCGCTGCGCCGCGGATTCACCTTCCTCGCACCGGAACACGTGCCGGAGACGCACGAAACCGAGGCACCCCGGTATCTGTACAACGCGCAGTGGCCGGACGCCGACCGGCGGCCCGTGCTCGTGCTGGTGATCGACAGTCCGGCGGACACCGACCGACTTCGCGCGACCGGAGGACTCGTCGACGTCCTCACCGCGGCCGGCGAGGACGTGGTCGTCGCAACGATTCCCGCGACCGACCCGGTCGCGCTTCGTATCAGCAGGGAGGCGCTGTGACGGCACCGTTGACCGGGCCCGGATTCGGGTCGTATGCGCCGGACGACGTGACCTGGCTGCTCAAGGACCTCTCGCACGTCGACCTCGAAGCCGATATCGCCGAGCGGGAACAACGAATCCAGGCGGGGCTTGCGCACTACGCCGAGTCGCTGCCGGTGGAATACCGGCCCGACGCGGCCTACCGCGAACTGTTCGACAAGGTGCTCGCCGAGACCTCCGGGCGGCTTGCACGCGCGGTCGGCACCGTCACCGAACTCCTTCTGGCAGAACGCGGACCGGACCTGACGCTCGTGTCGCTGGCCCGCGCCGGCACGCCCGTCGGCATCCTGATCCGGCGGTGGGCTCAGCACCATCACGGACTGTCGTTGCCGCACTACGCGGTGTCGATTGTGCGGGGCCGTGGCATCGACGCCGCCGCGCTCGACCACATCACCGCACGGCACGATCCGGCGTCGGTGGTCTTCGTCGACGGGTGGACCGGCAAGGGTGCGATCGCCCGCGAGTTGTCCGCGGCGCTGGCCGAGTACGCGGCAGCCGGTGGCCCGGCGCTGTCCGACGATCTCGCGGTTCTGGCCGACCCCGGGCAGTGCGTGCGCACCTACGGCACCCGCGACGACTTCCTCATCGCCTCGGCGTGCCTGAATTCCACTGTGTCCGGGC
>NZ_JADZGH010000061.1:7840-10159 GCF_015865005.1 Rhodococcus sp. CX | reverse complement strand
AACTTCGTCAAACCCGGTGTGGGAGAGACGACACGGGTGCTGCTGCGGCGTGTGCCGTGGAAGGTTCTCGTGCGCGAGGCCGACGCCCCCGAACACGCGCACATCCGGATGCTCGCCGCAGCGCGCGGTGTCCCGGTCGTGGAAATCCCCGACCTCGCCTATTCCTGCATGGGCCTGATCAAGGACCTGCCGTGACCACCGCGCTGATCGCCTCGGACCTCGACCGCACCCTGATCTATTCGCGGGCGGCGATGACGCGGGCCCAGTTCGACCGCGACGATCTGCTGTGCGTCGAGTACCACAAGGGCGCCCCGCTGTCGTACCTGACGGAAACGTCCGCGCAGCGCCTGCGGGAGCTGAGCACGACCGCACAACTCGTCCCGACGACGACCCGCACCCCGGCGCAGTTCCGGCGCATCGCGCTGCCGGGCGGGCCGTGGCGGTACGCGATCACCAGCAACGGTGGCGCGATCCTCGTCGACGGCGAACCGGACCCCGCCTGGCGCGAAGGGCTCGACCGCGCGGTGTGGGCCGGCGGCGCCGGGCTCGACGAGGTGCTCACCGCGCTGCGGGCGCGTATCTCACCGGACTGGGTGCGCAAGCTGCGGATCGCCGACGACCTGTTCTGCTATCTCGTCGTCGACGTGGACGCGCAGCCCGCCGACTTCCTCGTCGAATGGGACGAGTGGTGCCGCGCGCGTGGCTGGGGTGCGTCTCAGCAGGGCCGGAAGATCTACACGGTCCCGGACAGCGTGTGCAAGAGCCACGCGGTCGCCGAGGTGCACCGTCGGCTCGTGGCCGACGGGGTGCTCAGCGAGGACTCGCCGGTGTTCGCCGCGGGCGACGGCGCACTCGACGCCCCGATGCTCGAGGCGGCCGACGCCGCGATCCGTCCGTGTCACGGGGAACTCGAGGCGCTGAACTGGCAGCATCCGACCGTCGCCGTCACCGAGGAGTCGGGTGTCTCCGCCGGCGAGGAGATCCTCGCCTGGTTTGCCGGTTCCACCCGGATCCCGTCCGGTTCGTAGAGTGGGACCGAACTCGACCGATCCCAACCGAGTGCCGCCTTCGGCACGCCTATCCAGTGAGGACGATTGACGTGACCACTTCGCTCGCCAAGGGCCAGAACGGCCCGATCACCGCCTCCGACGTGGTCGTCTCGCTCGAGCTGACCACTCCGGCCGACCTGTCCGCTCTGCTGGTGAAGGCCGACGGCAAGGTCCGGTCGGACGCCGACTTCGTGTTCTTCAACCAGCCCACCGGTCCGGGCGTGCGTCTGGTTCCCGGTGCTCCGGGGCAGGCGGCGTCCCTGGCGGTGTCGCTCGGTGCGGTCCCCGCCGACATCGAACAGGTCCGTGCCGTGATCACCCTCGACGACGCGTCGAGCACCTTCGGGCAGTTCGCGCCGCCCACCGCGCGGGTCTCCGACGCCACCGGCGCGGTGCTGTACGAGTACCGGATCGAGGGCCTGAGCAGCGAATCGATCGTCATCGCTCTCGAGCTGTACCGCCGCCAGGGTGCGTGGAAGGTCCGGGCCGTGGGGCAGGGCTACGCCGGTGGTTTCGCCGCGCTGGTCACCGACCACGGGGTGTCGGTCGACGATGCACCCGCCGCCCTGGCCCCGGCCCCGGCACCGCAGCCCGTCCAGTCGGCACCGCAGCCCGCAGCTCCCCAGCCGTACGCCCAGCCGGCGGCGCCCCAACCGCAGTACGCGCAGCCCCAGTACACGCAGCCCGCACCTCCCCAGCCGTACGGTCAGCCGGCACCCGCGCCGCAGTACCCGCAGACCGCGCCTCCCCAGCCCTACGGGCAGCCCACGCCCGCCCAGCAGGTCCCTGCGCCGGCCGCTCCTCCCGCCGAGGTGAGTCTCACCAAGAACCGCCCGGTCAGCCTGGTCAAGGGCCAGAAGGTGACCTTGCGCAAGGAGGGCGGCGTCGCGCTGACGTTCCTGCGCATGGGCCTCGGATGGGATCCGGTCGAGAAGCGCGGCCTGTTCGGCAACCGCTCGGTGGACATCGACCTCGACGCCTCGGCGGTCCTGTTCGCCGACCACAACATCGTCGACGTCGCGTACTACGGACAGTTGACGTCGAAGGACGGATCCATCCAGCACCAGGGCGACAACCTCACCGGTGAGGGCGCCGGTGACGACGAGGTCGTGCTCGTCGACCTGACGCGGATCCCGCCGCACGTCAACACCGTGATGTTCATCGTCACCTCGTACAAAGGCCACACGTTCGAGCAGGTCAGGAACGCGTTCTGCCGCCTCGTGGACGGCACCACCAACGCCGAGCTGGCCCGCTACACGCTGCAGGGCGG
>NZ_JADZGH010000061.1:2510-7830 GCF_015865005.1 Rhodococcus sp. CX | reverse complement strand
CGGCATGGTGATGGCGAAGGTGTACCGGCAGGGACCGGAGTGGAAGCTGCAGGCGATCGGCGAGGGCATCCAGGCCAAGCATCCGGGTGAGGCCGCGCCGCAACTCGGCCGGTTCCTGGCGACGTAACCGATGGCCGTCGAGTTCCGGGCGGGGCAGAACGCCCCGCTCGCGACGCCGTCGGTCCGCTTCACGGCGACCGCGTCGGTCCCGATGGATCTGTGTGCCCTCGTCGTCGACACCCACCTGCAGGTGGCGTCGTCGCAGGACGTCGTATTCTACAACCAGCCGCAGACCGCGGGTGTCCGGCTCGACGGTGACGCACTCGTCGTCGAACCGGGGCGGTTGCGGCCGGACGCCGACAGGGTGCTGTGTGCCCTCGGCACCGAGCAGGTCACCCCGGTGGACACCACCCTCACCGATACTGCGGGCACGCCGCTGGCGACGTTCCGCATCGAACCGGTCGCCGGAGAGACGGCGCTGCTGTGCTGGGAGATCTACCGGCGCGGCGGCGACTGGAAGATCCGCGCGCTCGGGCAGGGCTATGCGGGTGGCCTGGCCGAGTTGTTCACCGCGCACGGCGTCGAGGTCGACGATCCCGAGCCGGCCACCCCGCCCGCGCCGCAGGAAGTGCCGCCCCTCGAAACCGGGGCGACGTGCGTTCGGATGTGGCAGATCTTCGAGGACGCCTCCCGGTCGGCCGCGGCATACGTCTCGGCGCACGAGTACGCGCATCACCGGCTGGACGAGGAACTGTCCGCCGCGGTCGCCGATCCCTCGGCCCGCACAGGTGACGCCGCCGAGCAGGCCCGGGCCCGGGCGCATCGGCGCTGTGACGAGCTGATCGCCGCGGCCGAGGTCCGCTACACCGACGATTCCGAGCAGCTGATCTCCGAGCTGGCTGCGCTCGAAGGGGCGCTACCGGCGGCGCTCGCCTCGTGGGATGCACCCGCGTGGCGGCGGCCGGGTGAGGCCGCGGACGGCGTGCGGATCGGCGAGGTCACGGCACCCGACCGCGGACCGTTGCGGGTGCCGTTCTGTGTCCCCGTGCCGCTGGGGCGGCCGTTGTGGGTGGACGGTGACGCCGAGGCCGCGGCCCCGGTGGCGTCGGCGCTCGCGCTCCGGCTGCTCGCATCGCGGCCGGGTTCCCTCCTCCACGTCGTCGATCCGGCGGGTGCGATGCGGCAGCTCACCGACCTCGCCGGCTCGCTCCTGGCCGGTCCGCCGATCCACGAGGTCGCGGGTGTCCGTGCGAAGCTGGAGGGTCTCGCCGACGCCGCGGACCTGGATGCGCTGGCCGCGTCCGCGGGCGACGCGCACCACCCCCAACCGCGGGTGCTGGTGGTCTCCGGTCTTCCACACGGATACGGCAGCGACGACCTCCTACACCTGGTCCGCCTGGCGCGACTCGCTGCCGCACAACAGATTTCGCTTGTCATGACGGGCACGGAGGACGAGGGCGTCGACAGCCCGGCGTATCGGATCCTCGCCGAGGCCGCCCAGCACGTCCCCTCGGACGAAGGCCGATTCGTCGATCCGTGGACCCGGACCGACTGGCAGTTCGTGTCCGACACCGGGCCGTCGGATCCGGAACGGATCCGGGCCGTGGTGCGGTCGCTGGAATGCCGCCGGCAAGAGATATAGGTCTTCCCTAACGGTTCGTGCGGCGCCCCGTCTTTGTGGTCGAGGCCACCGTGATGGTCGACTGGGCTGTGCGGGCCCGGCCGGGTTCGTGACAAATCACGGGGACCGGGAGCTTCCTTTGTCAGGTGGACTGCTGTCGAGTGGGCTGCATCTTCCCAATCGCATTCGGCACTTCGCGGCCGAGCGCCCGAACCGTTCCGCGTTGACCGCCGGCGGGACGACCCTGACGTACCGCGAGTTCGACGAGTACACGAACAAGGTCGGCTCGGCGCTCGCCGCGATCGGGTCCGCGTCGGGGCGCGTCGGAGCGCTGCTGCGCATGAGCCTGCCCGGCGCTGCCATGTTCGTCGGGTGCGCGAAGGCCGGCCTGGTGTTCACCCCGCTGAACTGGCGGCTGACGCCGGACGAGGCCGCCGCCATCGCCGAGGACGCACAGCTGGGCATCCTCGTCGTCGACGCCGACTTCGCCGACGCCGCCCGGGCGGTCGCGCGCGTGCTGCCCGACGTGCACATCGTCGTCGTCGGTGACCCCTCGGTCGTTCCGGGCGCACAGTCCTGGGAGCAGTTCGTCGAATCCGGCGACGGAATCGACCCCGGATTCGGCGACGACCCGGAGTGCGAAGCACTGCAGCTCTACACCTCCGGCACGACCGGCCGCCCCAAAGGCGTTGTGTCCGTGCACCGCAACCTCTACAACGTGCCCGAGAACTTCGAGCTCTACGAGTTCGGCGACGACTCCGTGTCGCTGAATGCGCTGCCGCTGTTCCACATCGCGGGCGCCGGATGGATGAGCACGAGCCTGTCCGCAGGACTGCACCTGGTACTGCTCGGCGAGATGCGTCCGGCGCTGGTCGCCGAGGCGATCTCCGAATACGGCGTCACCCACGCGTTCCTCGTCCCGTCCGCGATCGGCATGCTGCTCGAGATGCCGAATCTCGCGGACTACGACCTGTCGAGCCTGCACCTCGTCGCGTACGGCGCATCCCCGATCACGCCGGCACAGCTCGCCCGCGCGATGGACACCCTGGGTTGCCGGTTCGTCCAGCGCTACGGGATGACCGAAACCACCGGTGCGCTCACCGCCCTGCGCGCCGACGACCACGATCCGCACGGTCCCCGCTCCTACCTGCTGCGTTCGGCCGGTACCGCGCTGCCCGGGGTCGACGTGCAGATCCGGGACATCGCCACGGGGGAGATCCTGCCGATCGGAGCGACCGGTGAGATCGTCTGCCGCTCGCGCAACAACACCGTCGGATACTGGCGGCGGGACGCCGAGAACGCCGAATTGTTCACCGAAGACGGCTTTCTGCGTACCGGGGACGCCGGCCATCTCGACGAGCACGGCTATCTGTTCGTCACCGACCGCGTGAAGGACATGATCATCACCGGCGGGGAGAACGTGTACCCGATCGAGGTCGAATCCGTTCTGGCCGAACATCCTTCGGTTGCGGAGGTCGCCGTCGTCGGTCTGCCCGACGACAAGTGGGGCGAGGCCGTCACCGCCGTCGTCCGCATCGCCGAGGGCGCCCCCGTCCCCACCGAGGCGGAACTGCTGCAGTTCACCGTCGAACGCCTCGCCTCCTACAAAAAGCCGCAGCACATCCATTTCGTGCCGGAACTGCCGCGGAACGCGAGCGGCAAGATCCTCAAGCGCACCCTGCGCAGCACTTTGGGTACGCGCGTCCCCGGAGCGCAACCATGAGCGTCACCGACGACATCGGCGTGCTGCAGCGCGAGGCGTGGGCGGCCGGAATCCTTCCGCCCGTCGAGCAGGTCCGGGACGGCCTGTGGTCGATTCCCGTTCCCATGCCCCGCAATCCGCTGCGGTACGTCCTCGTCTACGCCTTTGCGATCGACGACGGTCTCGCCCTCGTCGATGTCGGCATGGACACCGAGGAATCGTGGAACGCCCTGGTCGACGGCATCGTCGAAACCGGTCACCACATCTCCGACGTCCGCTATGCCGCGATCACCCATCTGCATCCGGATCATTTCGGTCTGGCTCCGCGCCTGCGCGAGACGACCGGTGCCGTCCTCGCGATGCACGCTGCCGAAGCCGCGGCGCTCGGACACTTCACCCCGGCCGATGTCGCTGCGGAAGCCGAGGCGTGGCGGGTGGACATGACCGAACTCGGCGCACCTGACGAGGTCGCCGAGGCACCGCGCTTCGAGATCGTCCGGTTCCCGGCCGGTGAGTCCGCCGACGTCGTGCTGTCCGGCGGGGACCGGCTCGACCTGCCCGGATGGAACATCGAAGCGGTCTGGACGCCGGGCCACACCCCCGGCCACCTGGCGTTCCTGGACCGCGACCACGATCTGCTGTTCAGCGGCGACCACATGCTGCCGCGGATCAGCCCGAACATCTCGTCCGGTCCCGGCGAGCTGGAGAATCCGCTCCACCGCTACCTGCTGTCGCTGCACGCGACCACCGCGCTGCCGGAATGCGAGGTGCTGCCCGCCCACGAGTACCGGTTCCGCGGTGTCGCCGACCGCGCGCGCCGGCTGATGGCACACCACGACGAGCGGCTCGACGAGATCCGTTCGGCCGTCGACGCGCACCCGGAATCCACCGCGTGGGAGGTCACGACGCGCATCACGTGGTCGCGACCGGTCGACGTGATGTCCCCCCGCCTGCGGCGTCTCGCCGTCCGGGAAACGCAGGCGCACCTCATCGTTCTCGCCGACCGCGGTGAGATCCGTTCCGACGGCGGGGTTCCCGCACGATGGTCACTCGTCCACACAGACACGAAGGAAATCTGACATGAGCGTTGTCCTGACCGAATTCTCCGACGGTGTAGCCGTTTTCACGCTGAACCGGCCCGAAGCGAAGAACGCCGTCGACCTGGAGGTCTCGAAGGCGCTCGCCGCCGCGATCGACGAGTTCGAAGCTCGCCCGGACCTGACCATCGGCATCCTCACCGGTGCCGGCGGAACGTTCTGCGCCGGAATGGATCTGAAGGCGTTCGCTCGCGGTGAGCGTCCGTCGATCCCGGGTCGCGGTTTCGGTGGTCTCACCGAGGCACCCCCGACCAAGCCGCTGATCGCTGCCGTCGAGGGGTGGGCGCTGGCCGGTGGCTGCGAGCTCGCCCTGTCCGCCGACCTGATCGTCGCCTCCCGTGAGGCGAAGTTCGGAATCCCCGAGGTCAAGCGCGGTCTGGCGGCCGCCGCGGGTGGCCTGCTGCGCCTGCCGAAGATCCTCCCCTACCCGCTGGCCATGGAGATGGCGATCACCGGCGATCCGCTCACGGCAGAGGTCGCCCACCAGCACGGCCTCGTCAACCGACTCACCGAACCGGGCGAGGCCCTGGCCGTGGCGAAGGAACTCGCCGCGCGCGTCGCCGCGAACGGACCGCTCGCCGTGCGCGCCACCAAGCAGGTCGTGGCGATGTCCGCCAATTACACCGACCCCGACGCGTTCGTCGCGCAGCGCAAGTTCATCGAGCCGGTCTTCGCCTCCGCCGACGCCCAGGAAGGTGCCCGCGCGTTCGCCGAGAAGCGTGCACCCGTCTGGAAGGGCGAGTGAGTTTGCCCGGCATCGCGGTGGAGCGGGACGGCGCGGTCGCGACCGTCACGCTCCACCGTCCCGATCGCAAGAACGCGATGACGCTCGACTCGTGGACCGCGCTGCGGGATGCCTTCCACGAGCTTCAGCGCGACGACTCGGTGAGGGCGGTCGTC
>NZ_JADZGH010000061.1:0-2500 GCF_015865005.1 Rhodococcus sp. CX | reverse complement strand
CGGCGCCGACATGGACCGGCGCGACAGCATGCATCCCCTCGAGCGCATGCGGGAGGTCAATTCGGCGGCACTGGCGGTCGCGGAGTTCTCGAAACCGGTGATCGCGTCGGTCGAGGGCTATGCGGTCGGCGCCGGCTGGAACCTGGCGTTGCTGTGCGATGTCGTCGTGGCGTCCCGTACCGCGAAGTTCAGCCAGATCTTCGCTCGGCGCGGCATGTCCGTGGACTTCGGCGGCTCCTGGATCCTGCCGCGCCTCGTCGGCCTGCACCAGGCGAAGCGGCTGGTCATGCTCGCCGACATCGTGGACGCCGAGGAGGCGTTCGCGCTCGGGCTGGTGACAGAGCTGGTCGAACCCGCCGACCTCGGTACCCGAACGATCGAGCTGGCCGTCCGGCTGGCCGAGGCGCCGCCCGTCGCGGTGAGTCTGTCGGCACGTCTGCTGGAGGAAGGCTCGACGTCGACGCTCCGCGAAGCCCTCGACAACGAGGCCCGATCCCAGGCCGTAAACCTCGCGACCGACGCGCCCGGCGCGATCCGCGCGTTCGTCGAGAAGCGTCCTCCGGCGTTCACCGGTAACTGGCAGGTTACGTGATCGCATAGGATAGCCGCGTGGACCTGCATCTCGTGACCTACTTCGTCGCTGTCGTCGACCACGGTGGGATCACGAAAGCCGCGCAGTCCCTCTACATCTCGCAACCGTCGCTGTCCCAGGCGATCCGCACGCTCGAGCGCCGCCTGGGCACGACGCTGTTCGACCGCACCGGTCGCCGCCTGACACTGACCGACGAGGGTAGATCCTTCGAGGTCGCCGCACGCCGCATCCTCGCCGACGTGGACCGCGCGAAGAGCAAGGTCGCCGCGGTCCGCGAACTCGCCGCCGGCCGCATCGAGATCGTCACCTATTCGGCGTTCTCCATCCACCCCGTCATCGAGCTGGTGCGTCGCTTCCGCAGCCGCTATCCCGGCATCCTCGTGCGGGTCGTCGCCACCGACGGCCCGGCCGGCGTGCACACCGCGCTGCGGCGCGGGGAGGCGGAGATCGGTGTGACCGACCTGTCCGTCGAACACGCGGGCATGATCACCGTGCCGGTGGTCGAGCAGGAACTGGTGCTCGCGGTACCGCCGAACCTCGCCGACGGCCTCCCGAATCCGGTGCCTCGTTCGCTGCTCCCCTCGATCCCCCTGGTCGTCGACCTCACGAACCGGACCGACGCGATGCAGTCGGGGGAACTCACCGACGGCAAGGACCTCGACATCGCGGTCGACTGTGCGCATCCCTCGGCCACCTGGGAACTGGTGATGCGGGGAACCGGCGCGACGATCGCTCCCCGGCAGGTCGCCGAAGCACAGATGCCCACGGCCGCAGTGCGGTCGCTCGATCCGCCGATGTCGCGGCCGGTGGGCCTCGTGCTGCGCGCCGGGGAACCGTCACCGGCGGCCGCCGCGTTCGTCGCGATCGCCACCAACGGGACGACGGGAGCGTAGTCGCACATGGAATTCCGACAGGTCGAATACTTCCTCGCCGTGGTGGAGAACGACGGCATCAACGGTGCTGCGGCCGCGCTCGGCGTCGCACAGCCGACGGTCTCGCAGGCGCTGCGCAGCCTCGAACGCGAACTCGGCGTGCAGTTGTTCCACCGGATCGGACGCGGGATGGTGCTCACCGCGGCCGGGCACAGCCTCATCGGCCCGAGCCGCCAGATCCTGCGCGATGTGGGAGGCGTGGAAGACCTGTTCACGTCGCTGGAAGGGGAGATCACCGGCCGTCTCGACATGGCGGTGTTCCCGGCGCTGGCGATCGACCCGCTCGTCGATCTCGTCGCCCAGTTCCGCAAGGCCCACCCGAAGGTGGCGGTCCGGTTCGGGGAGTTCCGCGCCGAGGAGACCGCCGCCTCGCTCATCCGGGACGGTCACTGCGAGTTCGTGGTGTCCCACCTCCCGATCGAAGGGGGCTACGGACTCGAGGTGATCGAGCTCGGCGAGCAGGAGTACTGGCTCGCGTATCCCCCGGGCACCGACCTTCCGGAAGGCCCCGTGCCGCTCGCCGCCATGCCGGACATTCCGATGGTGCTGGTTCCCCGCGGCGGCGGCGCGATGGGTGACAGCATCGACTCCGCGATGCGGCGGGCCGGTGTGCGTCTCGACGTCGGCGTGGTGACCGATCATCGCGAGGCCCGGCTGCCGATGGTGCTGGCCGGTCTCGGTGGTTCGCTCGTCGAACGGCAACTCGCGGAATCCGCGCAGGACCACGCGGTGGTGCGGCCCTGCGACCCCACGTTCACCCGCGCGTTCGGGCTCGTGTTCGATCCCGATTCGTTGTCGGCGGTGGGTCAGGCGTTCGTCGACCTGGTGCGGTCGGCGAACGCCTGACCCGGCTGCCTGCGTCGGATCAGGCCACGCGCTCGAAGATCGCGGCCAGGCCCTGCCCGCCGCCGATGCACATGGTCTCGAGCGCGTAGCGGCCGTCGCGGCGGTGCAGCTCACGCGCGAGGGTCGCGAG
>NZ_JADZGH010000060.1:6756-8283 GCF_015865005.1 Rhodococcus sp. CX | reverse complement strand
CCGTCGGGCTTCGGCGGCGCCGGGCTCACCGGGTCCGGTCTCGGAGCGGGAACCGGCGCGGTCCCCGCCTCATCGGTCCCCGGTGTGTTCCCGGGACCGGCGGCACCCGTGGGCTCGGGCACCGCCGGTCCGGTCCCCACCGCGGCCGGACGCCCCGGCATGTACGGCGGCGTCCCGTCGGCCGGTACCCACCGCGGAGACGACCGGACCGATCCCCGTGGCACACCCGGCTTCCTGGTGTCCGCCGCGAACTCGACCGAGGTGGTCGGGGAAATGCCGAAGGTCGTACCGGCGGTGATCGGGGGCATCGACGACCGGTAGGCACCGGATTACGCTGTGACCCGAGCGGGTATCTGAGGTAGATGGGTCGTGCGGGAATGGTTCGACAGCTGGGCGTCGAAGAGGAATTCCAGCTGATCGATGCGAAAACGCGCCGGCTCGTTCCCCGGGCCCCGGAACTGCTCGCCCGGCTCCCGCAGGACACCTACGTCGACGAACTGCAACGCTGCGTCGTCGAGGTCAACAGCGAGGTCCACCGGGAGCTGTCGAAACTCCGCGCGGATCTCGTCCTTCGTCGCTCGCAGCTGGCGGCGGCCGCCGCCGAACTGGGCCTGGGGGTCGCCGCGGCCGGTGCCGTCCCGCTCGCGGTCCCGGAGGAACTCCAGGTGAGCGAGACACCACGCTATCGCCGGATGCTCGCCGACTATCAACTGCTCGCGCGGGAGCAGCTGATCTGCGGCACCCAGGTTCACGTCGATGTTCCCGACCGGGACGAAGCGGTGCAGGTCGCGAACCGGATCGCCCCGCACCTGCCGGTCTTCCTGGCGCTCAGCGCGAGCTCACCGTTCTGGGCCGACGGCACCGACACCGGTTATGCGAGCGTGCGCAGCCTCGTGTGGATCCGGTGGCCGAGCACCGGGCCCGCGGCGCCGGTGTCGTCCGCCGCCGAGTACGACCGGCTGATCGCCGATCTCGTGTCGAGCGGGGTCATCACCGATCCGGGCATGGTGTACTTCGACCTGCGGCCGTCCGCGCATCAACCCACTCTCGAACTGCGGGTGTGCGACAGCTGCCCGTCGGTCGACACGATCACCCTGGTCGCCGGTCTGTTCCGCGCGCTCGTCGAACACGAGTGCACGGCACTGCGCGAGGGGGTACCTCCCATCCGGGCGAACCCCACCCTGATCCGCGCCGCGATGTGGCGGGCCGCCCGCTCCGGGCTCGAGGGCGACCTGGTGGACGTCGAGGCCGCGGTACCGCGACCGGCCGTGGAGATGATCGACCGGCTCACCTCGTTGCTGCGACCGGAACTCGAGCAGTTCGGCGACTGGGACACCGTCTCCGAACTGGCCGCGGCAGCCGCCCGCATCGGCAGTTCCGCGGCGCGGCAGCGACGGGTGCTGCGCCGGCGCGGCAAGCTCACCGACGTCGTGGACCTGCTGCTCGCCGAGACCGCCGGCCGGGTCCACGAGGTTCCGGAGGTCGCCGACCCCCACGGGACGCTGCTGCACGGGTACGCGCCGCTCC
>NZ_JADZGH010000060.1:0-6746 GCF_015865005.1 Rhodococcus sp. CX | reverse complement strand
CACGTGCTCACCACGCTGGCGCGGCTCGGAGCCGATACGCTGCGGACGGCGCAGGACGACATCGACCGCGAGCAGGGCCTCGACGGGGTGGTGTTCCGGGTCAGCGGCGAGGCCCGGGCACGGGTCTTCCCGATGGATGTGGTGCCCCGGATCATCACGGCCGAGCAGTGGGAACACCTGGTTCCCGGGCTCGAGCAGCGCGCGCTGGCACTCAACGCGTTCCTCGTCGACGTGTACGGGGACGCCGCGGTGATCCGGGACGGTGTGATGCCGGCGGAGGTGCTCGACCGTGCGCCCGGGTTCCGCCGGAGCGGCGCCGCGGCCCACCTGCACCGGGTGCGCGCACACATCTGCGGCATCGACCTGGTCCGGACCGATCCCGGCCGGTTCGTGGTGCTCGAGGACAATCTCCGGGTGCCGTCGGGCGTCGGCTACGCCCTGGCCCACCGCGCGATGACCCGCACCTTCCTCGGCGGACTCCTCGAGGGCTCCGATGTCCTCGATGTCGAGGACACCACGGACCTGATGGTGAAAACGCTGCTGGCCGCCGCTCCGCCCCGGGCCCGCGGCGACCGTGCGGCCGCGGTGGTGCTGAGCGCGGGCCCGCAGGATTCCGCGTGGTTCGAACACACCATGCTCGCGGAGCGCACGGGTCTGCCGCTCGCCCAGACGCAGGACCTGTCGGCCCGCGACGACGTCGTGTACGTCCATCGGGGGACGACGAGGTCGCGCGTCGATGTCCTCTACGCCCGTGTCGACGAGGACATGCTGCTGTCCTCCACCGGCTACGACGGGCAGCCGCTGCGGCCGGGTCTGCTCGGCGCGCTGCGTGCGGGGACCGTGACCGTGGTCAACGCCCTCGGTAACGGGGTGGGCGACGACAAGGCCGTCTACACTTATGTGCCGGCGCTGATCGAGTACTACCTGGGTGAGCGGCCGTTGCTCGACCAGGTCCCGACGTGGGTGTGCGCCGAACGCGAGCAGCGCGACCACGTGCTGGACCGGCTCTCCGAGCTCGTGGTCAAGCCCATCGACGGATTCGGCGGCAACGGGATCACGATCGGCCCGGAGGCGACACCGGCCGAACTGGCGAGGCGCCGCCACGATCTGCTGAGGCAGCCGGAGCGATTCGTCGCGCAGGAGGTGGTGCCGTTGTCCACGCACCCGACGTTCGACGGCACCGGGTTCTATCCGCACCACGTCGACCTGCGTGTGTTCGTGCACGTGCGCGCCGACGGCGAGGCGGTCACCGCGCATGTCGCGCCGGTGGCGCTGACCCGCGTGGCACCCGCCGGAAGCATGATCGTCAATTCTTCCCAGGGCGGCGGCGGCAAGGACACCTGGATCCTTCGGTCGGCGGGCGGGCCGCCTACCGGCCGGAGGGAGCGCTGACGTGTGCGGGGTGTGCGGCGAGATCCGGTTCGACGGCAAGCCCGCCGACACCGGTGCCGTGTCCCGGATGACCGCGTCGATGGCACCGCGCGGCCCCGACTCCGGCGGAATGTACGTGCAGGAGTCGATCGCCCTGGGACACCGTCGGCTGAGCATCATCGATCTGTCCCCGCGCGGCCGCCAGCCCATGATCGACAGCGACCTCGGGCTCGCGCTCGTGTTCAACGGGTGCATCTACAACTACCGGCAGTTGCGCGCCGAGCTGGAGGCGGCCGGCTACCGGTTCTTCTCCACCGCGGACAGCGAGGTGGTGCTCAAGGCATTCGATCGGTGGGGCACGGACTGTGTGCGCCGCTTCGCCGGGATGTTCGCGTTCGCGATCGCCGACACCGACACCGGGGTGGTCACCCTCGCGCGCGACCGGCTCGGGATCAAACCGCTGTATCTGGCCGAGTCCCCGGGCCGGCTGCGGTTCGCGTCGACGGTTCCGGCGCTGCTGCACGCCGGTGACGTCGACACCGACCTCGACCGGGTGGCGCTGCACCATTATCTGAGCTTCCATTCGGTGGTGCCGGCCCCGCGCACCATCTTCCGGGGTATCCGGAAGCTGCCTGCGGCGACCGTGCGGGTGATCCGCCCCGACGGCCGCAGTGACGACATCCGGTACTGGCAACCGGTGTTCGGACCGGACCCGGACCGCGCCTCGTGGACCGAACCCGATTGGCAGCACGCCCTGCTCGACGCCCTGCGCACCGCGGTGTCGCGACGGATGGTCGCCGATGTGCCCGTCGGGGTTCTGCTGTCCGGCGGCATCGACTCGAGCCTCGTGGTCGCGCTGCTCGCCGAGCAGGGCCAGCACGGTCTCGAGACATTCAGCATCGGATTCGATTCGGCTGCAGGAGAATCCGGGGACGAGTACGAATACTCGGATCTGGTCGCCGAGACGTTCGGCACCGCCCACCACAAGATCCACATCGATTCCTCGCGTCTGCTGCCGGCCGTGCCCGCGACGATCGCGGCGATGAGCGAGCCGATGGTCAGTCACGACTGTGTCGCGTTCTACCTGCTGTCGGAGGAGGTGCGCCGATCGGTGAAGGTGGTCCAGTCGGGTCAGGGTGCCGACGAGATCCTCGCCGGATACGACTGGTATCCCCCGATGCTCGGCGTCGCGCGCGACCGGTCCGCCGAGACGTACGCCCGCGTGTTCGTCGACCGTTCCCACGACGACATCGGCGCGCTGCTGTGCCCCGACTACCATCTCGACCACGACGCGAGCAGCGAGTTCCTGGCCGCGCAGCATGCCGAACCCGGCGCTCATACCGCGGTCGATGCGGCGTTGCGTCTCGACACGACCGTCATGCTCGTCGAGGACCCGGTCAAGCGGGTCGACACGATGACGATGGCGTGGGGCCTCGAGGCGCGGGTCCCGTTCCTCGATCACGAGTTCGTCGAACTGGCCGCGACCTGCCCGCCCGAACTCAAACTCGCGTCCGGCGGCAAGGGCGTCCTCAAGGACGCGAGCCGGGCGCTCCTGCCGAACCGGATCATCGACCGCACCAAGGGATACTTCCCGGTTCCGGGAATCCGGAATCTCGACGGGGAACTGCTGACCCTGGTGCGCGACGCCCTGCACAGCCGCGCCGCGCGCGAACGCGGCCTGTACCGGCCGCACACGATCGACGCACTGCTGGCCGCACCGAACGACACCCGCACCACACTCGGCGCGAACGCGCTCTGGCAGGTCGCGCTGCTCGAGTTGTGGTTGCAGTCGATGGACGAGCAGACCGGGACGAGAACCGCGCAGCCTGCGCGGGTGCAGAAGGAGTGAGCCGGGATGGATGCGGTACCGGAGGGCCCTACGCATGTGCGTTTCACGTCGGGTGCGTCGATGTCGCCCGATGCGACCGGGTTCGCGCACATCGTCGACGACGGCGGCTATCCGTGGGCGGTGCAGCGCTTCCTGACCGGCCGGTCGGCCGGGCCCTCCCGTCGCGTGGACCTGCCCGTCAGCGGTCCGGTCACGCGGATCCAGCACTCCGAGGACGGCCGGTGGCTCGCGCTCGAGGTCGCTCCCGACGCCGGCACCCGCACCCAGGTGTGGGTGGTGCAGACCGATCCGGATGACCGCAGCGCGCGGCGGCTCGACACCGCCGATGACGGCTCGACGGAACTGGTGTGCTGGGACGGTCCGCTCGTCGCGGTGACCGCGACCGATGAGGAGGGTGTCGCCGAATCCCGGCTGATCGATCCGCAGACGCTGGAGTCGGTCGTGCTCGATCGCCGAGTCGGTGGACATCTCGTGGATTCGTGGGACGGTTCGGCACTGCTGCGCGTCGGGCCACGCGGACATCGCGAGCTGTTGCTGCTGCGCGCCGACGGAACACGGACACCGTTGCTGCCCACCGATTTCGGATCGACCACCGATGCCGGGGTCATCCTCGACGACCACCGCCTGCTCGGCGGGCTGGACCGGTACGGGTCCCCGTGGGCGTCCAGCGACGGTGAACCGACCCGCTACGTGCGGGCCGTGGTGCGCAGCGATCACGGTAGCGAGTTCGCGCGACTGCTGGGTGTCGCCGTGTCCGACGAGGGCGTGTCGTACCGGGTCCTTGCCGAGCGGCCCGACGCGGACCTCGACGAGTTCGCCGTCAGCGAGGACCACACGACCGTGGCCCTCCTGTGGAACATCAAGGGACTCAACGAATTACAGATGCTCGACCTGAGGGACGGCTCGCTGGCGCCGCCGATCCTGTTGCCCGGGCTCGTCGCGTCGGAGCTCTCGCTCAGCGCGACCGGCGCGCTGCTCGCGGTGACGGTGGAGGGCCCGGGGATGCCGCCGTCGGTCGAACTGGTCAATCCCCGTTCCGGCGACTGGGTTCCGGTCGAGCATGCACGCACCCGCATCGACCCGGCGGTGGCACCGGAGCTGCTCGAATTCGAGGCTCGGGACGGAATGCCGTTGTCCGGCTGGCACTATCGCGGCGGGAGCGAGCCGGGACCGGTGATGCTGTACTTCCACGGCGGCCCGGAGGCCCAGGAACGGCCCGGGTACAGCGACTACTTCCCCGCCCTGGTGGACGCCGGGATCACCGTGTTCGCACCGAACGTCCGGGGATCGGGTGGATTCGGGCGGACGTTCATGCACGCCGACGACCGGTACGGGCGTTTCGCCGGCATCGACGACGTCGCGGACTGTGTGCAGTTCCTCGTCGAGCGGGGCATCGCCGACCCGGCGCGGATCGCGTGTGCCGGCCGCTCCTACGGCGGGTATCTCACGTTGGCGTCCTTGACCTTCCATGCCCCGCTGTTCGCCGCGGGCGTCGCGATCTGTGGCATGAGCGACCTCGAGAGCTTCTACGCCAACACCGAGCCGTGGATCGCGGCCGCAGCCTACCCGAAGTACGGGCATCCGGTCCACGACCGGGAACTGCTGCAGGAGCTCTCCCCGATCCACCGGATCGACGACCTGAAGGCTCCGCTGCTGGTGGTGCACGGCGTGCACGACACCAACGTGCCGGTCGGCGAGTCCGAGCAGATCGTCGCGGCCGTGCACGCCCGCGGCGGCGTCGCGGATTTCCTCCTGTTCGACGACGAGGGCCACGAGATCGTCAAGCGGGAGAACCGCCGTGCCCTGGCCTCGGCGATGGTCGACTGGCTCACCACACACCTGGGAGTGAGCCGGGTCGAGGAGGCCGCACGATGAGCGTCTCGTTCGAACAGCTCGTGGCGTGGCGGCGCGATCTGCACGCACACCCCGAACTGGGGTTCGCCGAGCACCGCACGACCGCGGTGGTCCGCGACCATCTGCGCTCACTGGGCCTCGAGCCGGTGACCTTGCCGCGCGGGACCGGACTGTGGTGCGACGTGGGTCCGCCGAGCGCGCACTGCATCGCCTTGAGGGCGGACCTCGACGCGCTGCCGCTGACCGAGGCCACGGGTCTGCCGTTCGCGTCGACGGTGCCCGGGGTGTGCCACGCGTGCGGACACGACGCGCACACCGCGATCCTCATGGGAGCGGCCGCCGAGCTCGCCGAAGACCCTCCGCCCCACCGGGTCCGGTTGATCTTCCAACCCGCGGAGGAGGCGACGCCGGGTGGCGCGCTCGAGGTCGTCGCGGCCGGGGTGCTCGAGGGCGTGTCGAAGATCTTCGCCCTGCACTGCGCCCCGCAGTTCCGGGTCGGCATGCTCGCGACCCGGGCCGGACCGATCACCTCGTCGAGCGATGCGGTGACGGTGCGCTTGTCGTCCGCGGGCGGGCATTCGGCGCGGCCCTATCTGACCGGCGACCTGATCCACGCCGCGGCGGTGCTGATCACCGGCCTGGCGTCGGTGCTCGACCGGCGCGTCGACGCGCGCAGCGCTACGGTCCTGACGTGGGGCAGGATCTCGGCGGGGTACGTGGGCAACGCGATCCCCGAGTCCGGGGAGCTGGTCGGGACGCTGCGCAGCGCGTCCCACGCGACCTGGGCGAGTCTCGAACCCCTCGTGCGGCGCACCATCGGCGAACTGCTCGCGCCGTACGGGGTCGGGCACGAACTCGAGTACGTGCAGGGCGTTCCTCCGGTCGTCAACGACCCGGATTGTGCCTCGGACCTGCTCGAAGCGATCGAGACGGTCGTAGGGCTGGACAACCTCGCCGAGGCCCAGCAGTCCAGCGGCGGTGAGGATTTCGCGTGGTACCTCGAAAAGATCCCCGGCGCGATGGCGCGGCTCGGCGTCTGGGACGGGGTCGGGCCGCGCTGCGATCTGCACCGCCCCGAGTTCACCCTCGACGAACGCGCCCTCGTGCACGGGATGCGCACCTTCGTCGCGCTGGCCCGGAAGGGGTGACGCGGCCGACGGGCATGACCCCGACAGCGTCGGCGCGGTCGGCCCCGCTCAGTCGACGAGCGAGGCAACCTCGTGATCGGTCAGGGTCGTCTGCGGCACCCGGCCCGCGTTGCGGGCCAGTTCGACCGCCCGGTACAGCGGCCGCTCCCCCACCGCCGCGCTGCGCGCCTCGGCCCGCAACTGTTCGACGAGGACCGACGACACCGCGGCGGCCGGCGCCACCTCGGCGGTGGCGAGGGCATCGGCGAGCCGACGCAGCGCGAGCACGTCGAGTTCGCGTCCGCCGCCGTCCGCGTACAACGCCAGCGGCACCGATACGAGCCCGTGCTCGCCGTCGTTGACGCGGAGGATCACCTGACTCACTCGCGCGACACGCACGAGCAACTCGACACCGGCCAGGTGCCGCAGGTCCACGCTGCGCGAACGAACCGGTCCCGACGCCACGAGCACCGTGCCGTCGAGGCGCAGATGCCGGCGGGTCACGACGAATGCGCCGACGGCAGGAGGCAGCCCGAACAGCAGCC
>NZ_JADZGH010000059.1:0-1545 GCF_015865005.1 Rhodococcus sp. CX | reverse complement strand
GCCTTGCGACCAAGCATGCCCCGCGCACACGCCACCTCCCCCACCGCCCTCGCCCGATTCCTCGCCGCCGGGATGCAGGTGCTGTCCACACCCAACCTGCACACCGGCCTGACCATCACCCCCAGACCGGGTGATCGTCGACCCCGCCAAGCGCCCCACAACTCCACCCTCACCGACGAAACCGCCCTCGCCAGCGTCATCAGCATCCGGCAGGTCGGGCGCGTCGTACCACTGGCCGGGATCTGCACCCGCACCCGCATCGACCACAACTTCCTGCCCTCCCTCGTGCGCCGCATGTTCCTGCAGCACGTCAACGACTACACCCCCACCAACGAAAGACGAGACCCGTTGGTGCAACCGCACTTGGCTCGAGCAGGCCGGACACGCGCTACCGAATCCGGCGGATCAGTGACGACAACGTGCGCCTTCATCCGCTCGCAGTCGTGGACACCCGCCCGATCCGCATCCCCCACACCCGTCACACCATCGCCTACCGGCTGCGCGCCCGCACCGACCTCGACCCGCCTCTCCGTAGCCGACGCCGCGCGTGCCCTCGCCGAGCATGGGCACCCCAATCCCTGCCTGCACCACGACCACCGCGTCATCTCCCCGACCTACGTGCCACGCTGCTGGGACTGTGGAACCTGTGACCACCAGTGGTGACGCCGGACGGGGCACGGCACGGCGTCAAGCTGCATGTGAATCGTCCCGTGTTTGATGCACACCTTCTTTCTTGGGAAGGTGAACCTTATGCCGAATGTCTATCCAGCCGAGGTACGGGAGAAGGCCGTGCGCCTGGTCCTCGAGCACCGTGGTGACTACGCCTCGGAGTACGAGGCAATCCGCACGATCGCCGAACGGATGTCGCTGAAGACCGAAACGGTCCGGGTGTGGGTCCGCAAGGCCGAGGCCGCCGCCGATGCGGGCGAGACCGCCTCGACCGCTGCCGAGGCGGATGCGGAGATCCGGGCGTTGCGTCGCAAGAACGCCGAGCTCGAGAAGACCATCGAAATACTCAAGGCTGCAACGTCTTTCTTCGCGCGGGAGTGCGACCCGCCACGCACGTGATCTGCCGATTCATCGCCGAACACCGCGAGGAATTCGGGGTCGCACCGATCTGCCGCGTGCTCACCGAGCACGGCGCCGCGATCGCCCCGAGAACCTTCTACGCCTGGCGGGCGCGCCCGCTGTCCAAGCGCGCATTGTGGGACGCCACCGTCACCGCGGTGCTGGCCTCGTACTACGTCGAGCGGGACGAACACGGCAGACGCAAACCCGAGTCGCTGTACGGGTCGCTGAAGATGTGGGCCCACCTGCAGCGTCAGGGCATCGAGGTGGCCCGCTGCACCGTGGAACGGCTCATGCGCGTGAACGGGTGGCGTGGTGCCACCCGGGCGAAGAAGGTCCGCACCACCGTGCCGGATGCGTCGGCATCGCGGCCTCCGGATCTGGTCGACCGGAACTTCCGGGTCGAGCGGCCCGACGCGCTCTATGTGGGACTGTCTGAATAACGGTGGATCCGGGTTGGCCTGACACGCCGAGCAG
>NZ_JADZGH010000058.1:5625-16906 GCF_015865005.1 Rhodococcus sp. CX | reverse complement strand
GTGCCGCATCTGCCGGCTCAGCCGGCGGCCGCCACCGAGGGGCCCGGCCGGTCCCGCCGCGGCAGCACCAGGGGAGTACCCGTCGTCGGGTCGCTGCCCACCTGCACCGGATACGCGTAGACGCGGCTGAGCAACTTCTCGGTGAGCACCTCACCGGCCGGCCCGTCCGCGACGACCCGGCCGCGTTCGAGCACGCACACCCGGTCGGCGTAGGCCGCGGCCAGCCCCAGATCGTGCAGCACCACCACCACGGCGTGCCCGTGATCGGCGCGGGCCCGCACCACCTGCATCACCGCTTCCTGATGCCCGAGATCCAGGGCCGCGGTCGGTTCGTCGAGCAGCAGCGTCTCGGTGTCCTGCGCGAGCACCCGCGCCAACGCGACCCGGGCACGTTCACCCCCGGACAGCGCCGGGAACGGACGATCCTGCAGGTGCGCGACGTCGCATTCGGCGAGCGCCGCGGCGACCAGGGCGTCGTCGTCACCCTGCCGTGCGGTGCGCGCCCACGCCGACCGGCCCATCCGCACCACCTCGACGGCGGTGAACGGGAACCCGACCGTGTGCTGCTGGGGGAGCACCGCCCGGCGCCGCGCCAACGCGACCGGCGCCCACTCCTCGAGGGGGCGCCCGTCGACCTCGACGCGGCCGCCCGAGATCGGATGATCACCGGTGAGCGCGGCCAGCAGCGTCGACTTGCCGGCGCCGTTCGGCCCGACGAGCGCGAGCACCTCCCCGGCCCGGACCTCGACGTCGACGTCGTGCAGGATCTGCCGGTCGCCGCGGTGCAGCCGCACCCCGGTCGCGCGCATCGTCACCGCTCCGGGCCCGGAGCGTTCCGGGACCTGCCGGTCGTCTCGCCACCGGCCGAACACGCGGGAACGGCTCATGCCCACCCTCCCTGGCTCGCGCGGGTGCGGCGCAGCATCCAGAAGAACACCGGCCCGCCGATCAGCGAGGTGAGCATGCCCAACGGCAGATCGGCGTTCGCGACCAGGGTGCGGGCGCCGAGGTCGGCGGCGAGCAGCGTCACCGCGCCGCACACGGCACTCGCGCAGATCAGCCGCCGATGCGCGGGACCGAGCGCCATCCGCATCAGGTGCGGCACCACCAGGCCCACGAACAGGATGATGCCGGTGAACGCGACCGCCGCGGACACCAGCACCGCGACGATGACGATCGCGACCTGCCGCACGCGTTCGACGTCGACCCCCAGGTGCCGGGCCACGGACTCGCCGAGCGAGAGCAGATCGAGCTTCGGGGCCAGCACGACGGCCGCGGCGATCCCGGCGAACGTCAGCGGCGCCACCACCGACACGATTTCCCAGGTGGCGCCGCCGAGGCTGCCGAGCTGCCAGAAAACGATCTGGTCGCGGGCGGCGGGGTTCGCGACGAACGTGAACAGCGCGATCAGCCCGCCCGCGACGGCGTTGACGGCCACACCGGTGAGGATGACCGTGACGACCTCGGTGCGCCCGTTCGACCGCGACAGCGCGTACACCAGGGCGGTGGTGAGCAGGCCGGCGACGAACGCGGCCCCGGCCAACGCCCAGCCGGCGGTGAACGCGCCGCCCAGCACGATCACCAGCGAGGCCCCGACCGCCGCGCCGGAGGAGACACCGATGACGCCGGGTTCGGCGAGCGGATTGGCGAACACCCCCTGCAGCAGCGCGCCGGCGCAGCCGAGAGCGGCGCCGACGAGCATCGCCAGCACCACCCGCGGGAACCGCACCTGCCACAACGCGACGTCGCCGGCCGGGTGCGCGGGCATGGGCCCGACATCCAGTCCGAGCCGGTGCAGCAGGCTGCCGACCACCTCGGCCGGGGACGTCGGCACCTGCCCGAGGCACGCGGACACCAGCGCCAGCACCACCAGCGCGACGGTCAGCCCGGTGAACACCAGGGTGCTGCGCCGGGCGCCGGCCTCCTTCGTGCTTGCGGGCGTCGCGGTGCTGTCGGTGACCGTGGTCATTCCTGGGCCTGCGGATACAGGGCGTCGGAGAGCGCGGCCAGGACCTTGCCGGTGTCGGGACCGAAGCTGAGCAGCACCGAATCGTCCATGTCGATGATGCTGCGGTTCTTCCCGGCGGGGGTCTGCTCGACGCCGGGCAACGCCGCGAGACCGTCGGGACCGCCGACCGATTCCAGACTGTGCGTCATGATCAGGATCACGTCCGGTGCGGAGGCGATCATCGCCTCGCTGGTGATCGGGGTGAACTCGGCGGTGAGTCCGGCGACCGTGCCGGCGTCCCGGGCGCCGAGCGCGCCGATCAGCGCGTCGGCCCCGGAGCCCGGACCGCCGAGCATCTTGATCGCCGAGCCGCGCAGATACAGGAACGCCACGGTCGGTTCGGGATGGTCCGCGGGGATCGACGCGCTCGCCGCGGCGATCTCCTCCTCGGTGCGCTGCACCAGCGCGGCCCCCTGCTCGGGCACCCCCAGCGCCGCCGCGACCGCCTCGATCCCGGACGCGACCGTGTCGAGGGTGCGGGTCGGGTCCACGAACACCACCGGGATCCCGGCGGCCCGCAACTGCTCCTGTACGGCCAGCGGCCCGATCGACGAGTCGGTGAGCACCACCGTCGGATTCAGCGCCAGGATCGCCTCGGCGTTCAGGCCGTGCCCGCCCGGGGTGACATTGGGCAGATGCTCCGACGCCGGGAAACTCGCCGTCGACCGCCCCACCAGGTTGGCGCCGAGACCGAGGGAGAACACGGTCTGCGCGAGGGTGCCGGAGCGGTCCGCGGTGACGATGCGCGAGACATCGGTGACGGTGACGTCGACCCCGTCGAAGCTGCGGACCGTCACCGGCAGCGTCGGGACCGGGTTCTCCGCGATCGGTCGCGGATCCCGGTCGGCGATCATCGCGGTGCGCGCCCCGGTGGCCGGCGCCGAACCGGACTCGCCGGTGGCACCGCAGCCGGCGACGGCCAGCACCGTCACCAGCGGAAGGAGAAGGGACAGAAGGCTACGGCGAAGGCGGGTCATGACTGCGGGGTCGCCACCCGGTAGCTGTCGAGATCGGCGCCGAGATCGGCGAACAGATCGCGGTTGAGACCGAACACCAGGTTCGCCTCGTCGATCACGGCCTGCTGTTGCGCGCTGTCCAAGGGGGCGGCGTCGAGCTTCGCGCGGTACGCGTCCTTGAACGGTTTCGTCTTCGGGATCTCGTCGAAGGTGTAGAAGCGCAGGCCGTCGCGTTCGTAGCCGTAGGCACGCTCGAGCATGCGGCGGATGATCTGGCCGCCGGACAGATCACCGAGATACCGCAGGTAATGGTGTGCCAGGTATGCCTCCGGGGAGGTCGCGGCGACCTCCTCGAGCCGCTGCACGTACCGCACGGTGGCCGGCAACGGCGTCACCGTGGCCCGCCAGTCGTCGCCGAGCAGGAACTGCAGATCCGCCTCCAGCGCGGCGGTGCGCAGCAGCTCGTCGGCGAGGAACGGGCCGACGATCGGATCGTCGGCATAGCTCGCGCCGATCCGTTCGAGGGCCTCGTAGATGAACCAGGACTGGGCCAGCAGGGCGGCATAGCCGGCCGTGTTGAGCTGTCCGCCGAGCAGCTCGGTGACGAACGCCGAATTCTCGGTCTCGCTGTGTTCCGCGGCAGTTCCGGATTTGATGCGCTCGGCGAATCCGGCAACCTCGGTGGCGGTCATATGCTCTCCCTGTTGTAGCCAACCCGAACCTACGGAGCAGGGTAGCCTAACTTTCGGAGAGTGCGCGAACGCGGGTTTCCCCTCCGCCCCAGTGGATTCAGGCCCGCAGCGGATTCAGGCGCTCACATCGTCGAGCGCGGACGCGATCGCCGCCGGCAACTCCAGCTCCTCCGCCACCAGCACCCCGGTCAGCTGCGCCAGATCCCGGGCACCGACCAGCGCCGACGCCACCCCGGGCCGGTCCCGCACCCACGCCAGCGCCACCGCCAGGGGAGAGGTGCCCAGCCCGTCCGCGGCGGTGACCACCGCGTCGACCACCCGCACCGCCGAATCGGTCAAATAGTGACGAACCTCCTCCGCGTGCACCTCGTCGGCGCCGCGCGAATCGGCCGGAATCCCGCTGCGGTACTTGCCGGTGAGGACACCCCCGGCCAGCGGCACCGCCGCGAACACCCCGGCGCCGTGATAGGTCGCGGCCGGGATCAGCTCCTCCTCGACGCCCCGCGCCAGCAGCGAGTACTCGACCTGGGTGCTCACCAGACGCGCGCCCCGCGGCGCCGCGGACGCCGCGGTCGCGAGCTGCCAGCCCAGATAGCCGCGCACCCCGACGTAGCGCACGCGGCCGCTGGTGATCGCGTACTCGAGCGTCGCCGCCACCTCGTCCACGGGTGTCTGCGGATCCCACGTGGCGACCTGCCACACATCCAGATGATCGGTCCCGAGTTCCCGCAGCGTCGCATCGAGCTGCGTGAGCAGTCCACCGCGGGAACAGTCGACGCGTCCCTCACGGAGCTTGGAGGTGTCGATCCCCGAGCTACCCGACAACACCAGCCGATCGCGCGGCACCACGTCGTCGAGCAGCTCGGCGAGGATCCGCTGCGACATGCCGTCGCCGTACGCGGGCGAGGTGTCGACGAGGGTGCCGCCGGCGTCGACGAACGCCGACAGCTGCGCCGCGGCTTCGTCCCCGTCGGTGCCGCGACCCCAGGTCAAGGTGCCCAAACCGAGCCGCGAGACGCGCAGCCCGCTCGCTCCCACCGTTCTCTGTTCCATAACCGCCCGCGTTTCGTGACCGTCCGATCGGGTCGCCGGGCCGCAACCGCGACTCCTCGCCCTGGCACGCACCCTAGTGCCGCGAGGGTCCCGAAGTCGGCCAGGCGCGCCGCGTACTGTGCCCCGAGTGAGATTCGATCGCCCCCTGTGCCGCTGCCCCCACTCCCGTGCGGAGATCGTCGCATGATCGGCGAGTCCATGACCTGGATTCAGGCGATCGTGCTCGGCATCGTCCAGGGGCTGACCGAATTCCTGCCGGTGTCCTCTTCGGGACACCTGCGCATCGTCTCCGAGGTGTTCTTCGGATCCGACGCGGGCGCCTCCTTCACCGCCGTCACCCAGCTCGGCACCGAAGCCGCCGTGCTGGTGTTCTTCGCCCGCGACATCTGGCGCATCCTCCTCGCCTGGTTCCGTGGCCTGCTCCACAAGGAACTGCGCGTCGACCACGACTACAAGATGGGCTGGTACGTGCTGCTCGGCACCATCCCCATCGGCATTCTCGGATTCGTCCTCAAGGACGAGGTCCGCACCGTCGCCCGCAACCTGTGGCTGGTCGCGACGATGCTGATCGTGTTCTCCGCCGTCATCGCCGCCGCCGAGTACTACGGCCCCAAGAAGCGCGGCATCGAGCAGCTGACCCTGCGCGACGGCCTGGTCATGGGCACGGCGCAGGCCATGGCCCTCATCCCCGGCGTGTCCCGGTCCGGCGGCACCATCTCCGCCGGCCTGTTCCTCGGCCTCAACCGCGAGGCCGCCGCCCGCTACTCGTTCCTGCTCGCCATCCCCGCCGTCGTCGCCTCCGGGCTGTTCAGCCTGCCGGACGCGTTCGAACCCGCGGGGGAGGGACTCAACGCGTCCGGGCCGCAGCTGCTGGTCGCCACCGTCATCGCCTTCGGCGTCGGCTACGCCGCGATCGCCTGGCTGCTCAGGTTCGTCACCAACCACTCGATGTACTGGTTCGTCGGCTACCGCATCCTGCTCGGCGTCCTCGTGCTCGCCCTGCTGGGCACCGGGGTGATCTCCGCGACCTGACCGCGCGGCGCGCCCCCGCGCGGCGCCGTGACCTGCCCGGGTGCGGGTGGCCCATTAGGCTGGATTCCATGACGGTGATCCTGCTGCGGCACGGACGTTCGACGGCCAACACCTCGCGGGTGCTGGCCGGTCGTTCTCCGGGTGTCGAACTCGACGAACTCGGACACATCCAGGCCAAGGGTCTGATCGCCCGGTTCGCCGGCCTGGAGATCACCGAGATCGTGCACTCGCCGCTGCTGCGCTGCCAACAGACGGTCGCTCCGCTCGCCACCGACCGCGGCCTGACCCCGCTCGTCGACGACCGGCTCGCCGAGGTCGACTACGGGCAGTGGACCGGCCGGGAACTGTCCGAACTGGTCCGCGAACCGCTGTGGAAGGTGGTGCAGCAGCACGCCTCCGCGGCCGTGTTCCCCGGTGGGGAAGGGCTGGCGCAGGTGCAGGCCCGCGCGGTCGCCGCGGTCCGCGAACACGACGCCCGGCTCACCGAACAGCACGGCCGCGACGTCGTGTGGATCGCGTGCAGTCACGGCGACGTCATCAAATCCGTCCTTGCCGACGCGCTCGCCACGCACCTGGACGGGTTCCAGCGGATCGTCGCGGAACCGGCCTCGCTCAGCGTCGTCCGCTACACCGAGACGCGTCCGTTCGTGCTCCGCATCAACGACACCGGCCCGGATCTGACCGGGCTCGCCGTCCCCCCGAAATCGGTGCCCGGCGGCGAGGTGAACCCGGCCGGTGACCCCCCGACGACGGCGACGTCCGGCGGATAATGGCAGTGTTCGGCTCATTCGAAACATACGACTCGAGGAGGTGCGATGGCCCGCGCGATACACGTGTTCCGGACCCCGGACAGGTTCGTCGCCGGCACGGTCGGTGAACCCGGCGACCGGGTGTTCTACCTGCAGGCCGTGCACGAGTCCCGCGTGGTGAGCGTCCTGCTCGAGAAACAGCAGGTGAAGATCCTCGCCGATCGCATGGGCCTGCTCCTCGAAGAGGTGCACCGGCGGTTCGGCACCGACCTGCCCGAAGATCCCGACATCGACATCAGCCCGCTGATCACCCCCATCGACGCCGAATTCCGGGTCGGCACCATGGGACTGGGCTGGGACGCCGACACCAGCGCCGTCGTCGTCGAACTCCTCGCCGTCACCGAGGCCGAACTCGACGAGTCCGTCGTGCTCGACGACACCGAGGAAGGACCCGACGCGGTCCGCGTGTTCCTCACCCCCGAGCAGGCCCTCGAGTTCGCGGCCCGCTCGGAGATGGTCGTCTCCGCCGGCCGCACCCCGTGCCCGCTGTGCGGCGAACCGATCGGCGGCGGCGGCCACGTGTGCATCCGCACCAACGGCTACCTGCGCACCCCCGGGTTCGATCCGGCATCCTGGTTCGGTGAGGAGTCCTGACCAGGTGAGCATCCCGGACATCCGAGATGTGCTCGAGCGCGGTGAACTCACCGTCGTCGGCCGTGTCGTGCACGCGAGCAACGCGACCCTCGTGTGCGACGCGACCCTCGACGGCACCGTGGTGCGCTGCGTCTACAAACCCGTCCGCGGCGAGCGGCCGCTGTGGGATTTCCCCGACGGCACCCTCGCCGGCCGGGAGGTCGCGTCGTACCTGATCTCCGAGGCGCTCGGCTGGGGCGTCATCCCGGTGACCGTGCTGCGCGACGGGCCGTTCGGCACCGGCATGGTGCAGCAGTGGATCGACACCCCCGACCCCGACGACGCCCCCGACGGGCACATCGAGCTGATCGACCTGTGCCCGGCCGGGGCCGTCCCCAGCGGCTGGCTGCCGGTGCTGCGGGCCCGCGACTACGACGGCGCCGAGGTCGTGCTCGTCCACGCCGACGACCCGCGCCTGAACCGCATGGCCGTGCTCGACGTGATCCTCAACAACGCCGACCGCAAGGGCGGGCACGCCCTCGAAGGACTCGACGGCGGTGTCTACGGCGTCGACCACGGCATCTGCCTGCACCAGGAGAACAAGCTGCGCACCGTGCTGTGGGGCTGGGCGGGCCGATCCGTCGACCCGGAGCTGCTCACCGACCTCGAGAAACTCGCCCAGCGACTCGACGGCGAATTCGGCAACGAGCTGCGCGCCTACATCACCGGCGCCGAGGTCGCGGCGCTGCGCGCCCGCATCACCGCGCTGCTCGCGCGGCCGGTCATGCCGAAGCCGCTCGGGGACCGTCGCATTCCGTGGCCCGCGTTCTGATCGACGACCGGCCTCGCTCCGGGTCGCTCAGCGGCCTCCACTAGGCTTCAGCCATGCAGTCTTGGTCCGATATCGCGCTCCCGTCCGTCCCTGGTCAGGGACCGCCGTTGCGGTTGTACGACACCGCCGACCGGGCGGTCCGTCCCGTCACCCCGGGCGCCACGGCCACCATGTACGTCTGCGGGATCACCCCCTACGACGCGACCCACCTCGGGCACGCCGCCACCTACCTCGCCTTCGACCTCGTGAACCGCATCTGGCGCGACGCCGGACACGACGTGCACTACGTCCAGAACGTCACCGACGTCGACGACCCGCTGTTCGAACGCGCGAACCGGGACGGCGAGGACTGGGTGGTCCTCGGCATGCGCGAGACCGCGCTGTTCCGCGAGGACATGGAGGCGCTGCGGGTGCTGCCGCCGCGCGACTACATCGGCGCCGTCGAATCGGTGAACGAGGTCGTCGAGCTCGTCGAGAAGCTGGTCGCCTCCGGGGCCGCCTACGTCGTCGACGACGCCGAATATCCGGACGTCTACTTCCGGGTCGACGCCACCGAACAGTTCGGCTACGAATCCGGCTACGACCACGACACGATGATGCGGTTCTTCGCCGAACGCGGCGGCGACCCCGACCGCCCCGGCAAGCGCAACCCCCTCGACGCGCTGCTGTGGCGCGCGCAGCGGCCCGGGGAACCGGCGTGGCCGTCCCCGTTCGGTGACGGCCGGCCCGGCTGGCACATCGAATGCGCCGCGATCGCCCTCAACCGCATCGGCGCCGGCTTCGACGTGCAGGGCGGCGGCAGCGACCTGATCTTCCCGCACCACGAATTCTCCGCGGCGCACGCCGAGGCCGTCACCGGCGGCCGCCGCTTCGCGCGGCACTACGTGCACACCGGCATGATCGGCCTCGACGGCGAGAAGATGTCCAAGTCCCGCGGCAACCTGGTGTTCGTCTCCAAGCTGCGCGGCGAGGGCGTCGACCCGGCCGCGATCCGTCTGGGCCTGCTCTCCGGGCACTACCGGCAGGACCGCGCGTGGACGGCCGACGTGCTCACCGCCGCCGAGGCGCGGCTGGAGCTGTGGCGTCGGGCCGCGGCACTGGAGTCGGCCGCCTCCGCCGAGGATGTGCTCGCGCGGCTGCGGCAGCACCTCGCCGACGACCTCGACACCCCCAAGGCCCTCGACGCCCTCGACGGCTGGGCGACGTTCGCGGTCGAGCGGGGCGGGGACGACGCCTCGGCACCCGGCCTGTTCGCGGACGCGGTGGACGCGCTGCTGGGCATCGCCCTGCGCTGACGCGCCCGTGCGTGGTTTCGGTAGCACCCGCTACCGGAACCACGCACGGGCGGTCAGTGGCGGTCCGGGAGTTTCGTCAGCGCGGAACCCTTGTGGGCGGCGACGTGATCGGTCTTGTCGCTGGCGATCTCGTATTGGGGCTCGTCCTCGGTGGCGTGACGGGTGTGCCCCTTGTACTCGAAGTCCTTCGTGTGAACCTTCGTGATCGTGCCGGAGACCCGGCCCGCCTCGGAATTCCAGCCGACGTGGTCGCCGACCGCGAACTTCTCGCTCATGCGGTGTCTCCTGTCGTCTGCGGGTAGGTCACGACGCCGTCGGGACCCACCGACGGTGCCGCACCCCACTGTCCCAGCTCGTGCCGCCTCGGAGCGGCGTCGGTCATCAGGTGCACGACCGTCCATCCCCGTGCCGCGAGGACGTTCGCGATCAGCAGGCGGTGACAGCGCCAGGGCATCGGCTCGCCGCACATGATCGCGACGTGCCGGTCCGTCGCGAGGTCGGTGAGGCGCGCGAGACCGGCCTCGAAGGCGGGCGTGAGGGTGTAGTCCGCGTAGTTCTTGAAGCCGGCGTTCCGCCACCCGGCGTTGAGGGCCGGGTCGACGTCCCTCTGCTTCGGGCGCCGGCCGCCGAGCTCGGCCAGGTGCAGGTATCCGATGCCGGCGCCGTCCAGCCAGGCCGGCATCGCGTCGGCGTCGAACTGCGGGCTCCGGCGCGAGCCCGGCATCTTGCGCACGTCGACGAGCAATTCGATATTCGCCGAGGTGAGCGTGTCGAGCACGACGGCGGGCGGGCAGGTCCAATGCCCGATCGTCCACAACGTGCCGGGACCAGCGCTCATGCTGTGCGTCCTTCTCTCCGAACGGTCGCGTACCTCGACCGTATCCGGCACCCTTGCGAAGCCTCGGCGAACGGGCGCACCCTCAACGGATGGCACTCGCACCGGGCATCGGGATCACGGGCGCTGCAGCGGCCGCCATCTACGCGGGCCTGATACGTCCTCGACTCGTGCGATGGGGGGCCACCGAGGACGAGATCACCGGACAGTTCCCCGGCGCCGAGCTGGTTCCCGACGGCGAGAGATCGGGAGCCATGGCCGTCACCATCGACGCTCCGCCCGAACAGGTCTGGCCCTGGCTGGTGCAGATGGGCTGGGACCGGGGCGGCTGGTACTCGTGGGATCACCTGGACAACGCGGGCCGTCCGAGCGCGAGCCGGGTTCATCCGGAGTGGCAGGATCTCCGGTGCGGAGACACCCTCCGATACTGGGCGCCCGGCGCGGGTCCCGGAGACGCGTACACCGTCGCGACGATGGAGAAGAACCGGTTCCTCGGCCTCCACGGTCTGAGCGATCTACGCGGCCGAACTCTCGACCCTCGTCAACCCCGCCCCTCCGCCTACATCGAAGGATCGTGGGGCTTTCTGCTGAAGGAGCTTCCCGGTCGGCGCACCCGGCTGGTCATCAGCGGGTATCAGACGGGCCGTCCGCGCTGGGTCGCCCGTTTCGTGTATTTCTGGGTCTTCCCGCCCATGGTGTGGATCATGCAGGCCCGCATGCTGAGGGTTCTCAAGCGCAACATCGAACGTGCCGCCCGGACTTCGGAGCCTCCGACGGACGCGGTTGCGCCCCGCGGAAATCTCATTCGTCCACGCGGGTGGGCCGGGCTGCGCCGCGTCCGGCCCGGCCGCATCCCGATCCGGGACACCCACCTGTATGTCGACGTCGTCGGGCAGGGCCCTCCGCTGCTGATCATGCATGGTGGCCCGTCCGCGGATCTGTGGACGATGCAGTCGCTGCGGGCGTGCGCGGATCGGTTCACGCTCGTGTTCTACGACCATCGCTGCAACGGTCGCTCGGTCGGTGCGCCCGTCGAATCGATGACCTGGGAGAACCTGACCGCGGACGCCGACGGCCTGCGTGAGCACCTCGGATTCGAGCGGTGGGCGGTGCTCGGACACTCGTTCGGCGGGCAGGTCGCGCTCGAATACGCGCTGCGCTACCCCGACCGCGTCTCGCAACTCGTCCTGCTCGAC
>NZ_JADZGH010000058.1:0-5615 GCF_015865005.1 Rhodococcus sp. CX | reverse complement strand
CGGCGCTGGTTCACGGGCGAGTTCACCCCGCGTGAGTACTACCCGATCTTCGCGCGGATCGGGCGTGCGTACTTCCACCACTACAGTCTCGGCGTCCTGGCGCGCGAACTCGCCGCCGGAGCGTGGCGCTCGCGACCCCGGCCCGAGCCGCTCATCTTCGCCGGTCGCCACCTGATGAAGGGGTGGTCGGGCCTCGACCGGCTCGGCGAGATCAGGGTCCCCACCTTGGTTCTCGGCGGCCGCGACGACTTCGTCTTCCCACCGGCATGCCAACACGAGCTCGCGACCGGCATCCCCGGCTCGACGCTGCGGATCATCGAGCACGCCGGGCACAATCCCCACGACGAACAGCCGGCGCAGGTTGTGCAGGCGATCGACGACTTCCTCGGTGCACATGCACCGACCTGACGGTCGTGCGCGCGGCGCACCGCACGGCGGGGTGGCTAGGCTCGGGGGATGGCGACGATCCCGGATTTCCCGACAGGCACGAGCACCGCGGTGTCCGGCCTCGAGAGCACGTTCGTCGACGAGATGGGCGGGTTGGCAGTGCCGTGGCAGGGCGCCGAGGTACCCGACCCGAAGCTGCTCGTGCTCAACGAGGACCTCGCGGCGTCGCTGGGGTTGGACGCGGCCTCCCTGCGAACCGACGACGGCGTCGCCGTGCTGGCCGGCTCCGCGGTCCCGGTCGGGGCGAAGCCGGTCGCGATGGCCTATGCCGGTCACCAGTTCGGTGGGTACGCCCCGCTCCTCGGGGACGGACGGGCGTTGCTGCTCGGCGAACTCGTCGACGCTGATGGTCGGCGCGCGGATCTGCATCTGAAGGGTTCGGGGCCCACGCCGTTCTCCCGCGGCGGCGACGGCTTCGCGGTGGTCGGGCCGATGCTGCGCGAGTACCTGGTCAGCGAAGCGATGTATGCGCTCGGCATCCCCACCACCCGGTCGCTGTCGGTGGTGGCGACCGGCCGGCCGGTCTACCGTGACGGCGTCGAACCCGGCGCCGTGCTCGCGCGCGTCGCGTCCAGTCACCTGCGGGTGGGTACCTTCGAGTTCGCGGTCCGTCAGCGCGAGGTCGTGCAGTCGCTCGCCGACTACGCGATCGCCCGCCACTATCCGGAGCTCACCTCCCTGCCGGAGCAGGGGGAGGACGGTCGGTACCTGGCCTTCTTCCAGGCGGTGGTCGAGGCGCAGGCGTCGCTGGTGGCGCGGTGGATGTTGGTGGGCTTCATACACGGGGTGATGAACACCGACAACACGACCATCTCCGGCGAGACCATCGACTACGGTCCGTGCGCCTTCCTCGACGGGTTCGACCCGGCGGCGGTGTTCAGTTCCATCGACCACACCGGTCGCTATGCGTTCGGGAACCAGCCGCGCGTCCTGAAGTGGAATCTGGCGCGCTTCGCGGAAACCCTGCTGGCACTGGTCGATTCAGAACCGAACGACGCGATCGCCGCGGTCACCGCCGTCCTCGACACCTTCGACGAACGGTACGAGAACCACTACACGGCGGGGATGGCCGCGAAACTCGGCTTCACGGGCGGGTCCGTGGATCGGGCGCTCATCGACGACCTGCTGACCCTGCTGGCCGACCACGACGCCGACTGGACGGGCACCTTCCGCGCTCTCGCGGACGAACTGCGTGGGGATCCGGCGCCGCTCGACCGGCTCGTACCGCGCGAGCACATCGGGCCGTGGCTGGAACGCTGGCGAAATGCCTTGCAGCAGAAGGGCCGTGGACCGGCGGAGGCGGCGGACGCGATGGACCGCGCGAACCCGCTCTACATCCCGCGCAACCATCAGCTCGACGCGGCCCTGCGAGCCGCGACCGGCGGCGACCTCGCGCCCTTCGAGAAGCTGCTCGAGGTCGTCACGCAGCCGTTCGACCACCGCGACGAGTGGGCCGAGTACACCGAGCCCGCCCCGCGATCGTTCACCGAGAGCTTCCGGACGTTCTGCGGCACGTGACCCGAGACGAGGGTAGCGGTGCAGTGCTGTCCTGAGTCGTACCCCGAACGGGGGCGTTCGACTGTGCACATCCTGTCGTGACACGCCGAGGCGGAGCGACAAGATGTGCACAGCCACCGCGGGTCAGAGTAGCGAACGGACCGAGCCCGGCAGCGGCACAGCGGAATCGGTGAGCGGGGACCGCTCCGGAACACCCGCGACCGTGCGCAGCGGGACGACCCCGGCCCACACGCTGTGGTCCTCCCCGTCGTCGGCGGACTCGCCGGGCCCGGCGGCGCGGACCTTCACGCTCACCTCGTCCAACGGAAGTTCGAGCACCGTCGTCGCCGCGAGTTCCTTCACGGTCGGGGGACGGACCTCGTCCCACCTGCCCGGCATGAGATGTTCGGTGACCGCCCGCAACGCGACTTCCTTCTCGTCGCCGGGGACCGGGGTCGCGACCCCGAAGACGACGGCGCTGCGGTAGTTCATGCTGCTGTCGAACGTCGAGCGCGCGAACACCAGGCTGTCGAGGTGGGTGACGGCGACCGAGACCTCGAGGCCGCTGCGCGCGGCGAGGAACGCGCCGGCGCCCGTCGACCCGTGCAGGAACAGACGGTTGCCGTCCCGGCCGAACGCCATCGGCAGCACCACCGGATATCCGTGACGGACGAACCCGACGTGCGCGACCCGCGCGTCGTCGAGCAGCCTGTGCAGGACCGTCCGATCGTCGGTGCCGCGGTCCGGTTTGCGGGTGATCCGGGTGCGTTCGCTCATGGCCCCGATCCAAGCAGCGCCGACGGCGCCGGACAATCGAATATCGGCCCGGACGACCGGGTTCCGGGAAAGCCCGACGATCACCCCCGCGGCGATGCTAGGTTAGCCTCACTTGCTTCGAGCCCCTCCGGTCCGGCACTTCCGAGGAGGAACCGATGGGACGGATCCCTCGAATTCTCGCGGCCGCGGGTGCCGCCGGCGCTCTGGCCCTGGCGGGCTGCAGCGACAGCGACAGCAGCGAGGCCGACTCGACCACCACCGCCACCACGACGGAAGCGGCCGACGCCGCGGCCCCGGCCGGTGTCGTCGAGCAGTACACCACCGTGGAAGAGGAAATCGCCGCCGAGGGCGGCGAGACCACCTCGGGTCCCTGGCGGGTGGCGTACATCGTCGAGGCCGCCGAACCGTGGTACGAACCGGCCGGCGCCGAGCAGCAGTTCCGGGAACCGGCACCGGGGGAGAACTACCACATCGAGATAATCCCGTTCGAGGCGTCGACCGGGCGGATCGTGCCCGAGGTGCCGATCACCCTCGAGGTCGTCGGCGCCGACGCTCAGGTGGTCGATTCGAAGCAGTTGAACTTCTACTACTCCACGTTCTTCCACTACGCCGACAACTTCGTGGTGCCCGATCCCGGCACCTACACGCTGCGGGCCACGCTCGGCGCGCCCACGTTCTTCCGGCACGGCGAGGCCGGCGAGATCCCGCCGCTGACCGAGGGGGCGACCGTCGAATTCACCGATGTCGAACTCCCGCCGCCGAACTGACCCACTGCCGCGACAAACTCACGGCGCCGCGCCCCACCGGATCGCCGCCGCGGCGGCGTAGTCACCGGCGTGCGCGAATCCGGCCAGCAGCACCAGCGATCCGTTCGGGATCCGGCCGGCCCGGTTCTCGACGTCGAGGGTGACCGGGAGGGCCGCACCGAACAGGTTGCCGCACTCGTCGAAGGTGTCGGGATGCCGCTCGGGGGCCAGTTCGAGGGCCTCACGCCAGTTGCGCAGGAACAACCGGTTGGGTTGGTTGGTGACGAAAGTATCGACCTCCGTGGACTTCACGCCGATCCGATTGCACACCGCCAGCGCGACCTCCGGGACCAGCCGGTTGCCGCGGGCGAAGACGGCGGTGATCTTCGCGTCGGTGAAGGCGATGTGCAGTTGCCCGGTGCCGGGGGCCCAGTATTTGCGGGGCGGGTCGATCTCGGCGGTCATGTCCCCGGCGTACTCGGGATGATGCCGGCTCTCGATGCCGAGGATCGGCGCGCGTTCCGACACTCCCAGCAGCGCGGCGCCGCAACCGTCCCCGGGGACCGCGGCCTGCACGAGCGACCGCACGTCGGGCTGGGTGAAGATCTGGCCGGCGCTGTTCTGCACCGCGACGATCAGCGCCGTACCGGCCCCGGTACCGGTCAGGAGGGTCCGGGCGAGTTCGATCATGTGCACGAACGCCGCGCAGCCCCCGTTGTGCACGTCGAGGATCCACCGCGGCGTCATGCCCAGCCGGCGTGCCAGCTCCGCCCCGCACCCGCACACGGGCAGGTCCGGCAGTTGGGTGTGCGTGAGCAGCACATCCACGCCGGTGACCGCCGCGCGGCCGTGGCGTTCGATCAGCGGAGCGACGGCGCGTTCGGCCATGTCGACGGCGGATTCCCCGTCGGCCACGTGATGGCGGTGGGTGGGGGCGCGGAACATGACGTTGCGGGCCATCCGGTCCGACCGCGAGAACCGGGTGAAGAACTCCGTGCCGATCGGCGGGCCGGGCAGGTAGCTCGCGACGTCGAGCAGGCTGACCGTGACCATGCCGTGCTCACCTCATCCACGCCGGGGTGATCGGCAGGCCGTGGCGGGCCCGGTACTCGCACAGGGCGGTGAGGTTGTCCAGTTCCAGCCGGTGGCCGGCGGCGAACATGTCCCAGAAGTCCCCGACCCAGACCTTGCGGCCCGCCGGCGCGGTCTCCGGATACGGGTTGCGGTCGTAGAACGGGTGGTGGCAGTTGGTCCACAGCACCACCGATCCGGGCTTGTCGAATACCGTCTGCGCGTCGACCACCCGCAGCAGGTAGATCATCCACAGGTGCCGGGCCTGATCCCAGGCGCAGTGGTAGTCGACGGTCATCGCGTCCGGGTTCGCCACGGTGCGGGTGTAGATGGTGGTGTGGAGCCGAGTCGGTCGTGCGCCGACCACAGCCCGGGCGTTTCGGTGGGCGTGAAGTCGCGCAGGCTGTACGTCCATTCCTCGAGGCTGCGGGTGTCCGACAGGTACCGGTACACCTCGCGCGGCGGCGCCGCGATGTAGCCGTTGACGGTGCAGTAGTCGCCGAAGATCCGGTCGTGCGGATACACCGACCGCAGCATGTCCAGGATGATCGGGGTCGTCGTCTCGCGGTCGGAGGTTTCGATCCGCAGCACCCCGGGCAGCTCGCCGCTCGGGATGTCCGCGAGGGCGGGAAGCGGGACGGTCACGGTGGTCCTCCTCGAGGCTCATTGCAGGAAGGGCAGGAACGGGGGGATCTCGTCGGGGTCGCAGTCCACGGCGATGAACGACGGGCCGCTCGCCGAGGTCGCGAGCTCGAGCGCGTCGAAGAGCTGGTCGACGGTCCCGGCCGGATAGGCGGGCATCGACGGGAACATCGCCGCGACGCCCTCGGCGATCCGGGACGGCCGGAACCGGTTGAAGCTGTACCGATTCCCGTAGAACAGCTGCTCGCGGGTCACGCACATGGCGTGGGCGTTGTTGTTGAACACCACGAAGGTGACCGGCAGCCGATATTCGAGCGCCGTGTGGATTTCCATCCCGTGCATGAAGAAGGCGCCGTCGCCGGCGATGACGAAGGTCCGCCGCTGCCGGGCGAACGCGGAGCCGATCGCCGCGCCGAAGCTGTAGCCCATCCCGCC
>NZ_JADZGH010000057.1:22958-24373 GCF_015865005.1 Rhodococcus sp. CX | reverse complement strand
GGACGACCCGAGCCCGCCCGCCCCGAGGCCGGAACTGGTCGACGTCACGAACTTCAACCCGTCCTGGGGATTCGGCGCCGGCGAGGCCATCTGCACCGCCGCGGACCTGGCCATCTGGGCGAAGGCCCTCGTCGACGGCGACCTCCTCGAACCGGAGATGCAGGCTCAGCGACTGGATTTCGTCACCACCGGGCCCCTGCCGTACGGCCTCGGCATCGGCGACCTGAACGGACTCGTCGGTCACAACGGGCACATCAGCGGCTTCCAGACCCAGACTGCGGTCCGGCAGGCCGACGGCACCGTCATCGTCGTTCTCACCAACATCACCCAGGCGCCCGACCTGCAGCTGCCGGCCTCGATGATTTCGGCGTTGATTTCCGGTGCCATCCCGGCTTCGCCGAACTGACTGCCCGAAGATTCGACCCGCTGTTTTGGAAATCAAGGTATTCCGTGCGGTTCAGATTCCTGTAGCCAGGATTTCCCGGTCGAGTAACCGAAGGCCCGCGACCTACGGCACGTGCCGGCGCCGGACCAAGCGATACCACTTCGAATGGAATCCGACCCGCACCGAAACCTCCTCCACCACCGACCATCCGGAGAAGATCTGCTCGATTTCGGCCAGGTCGACGCCGCGCGGGAGCGGTCCGCGGAAACGCGGCTCGAACGCGAACATCAGAAATGTCGCGTCGGGCGAGGACACTCGGTCGAGTTGCCGGCGGTACGCGGCTCGCTCGCTGTCCGAAAGTCCGTGGAAGCAACCGAAATCCACGATCAGGCCGTAGTCCGACCCAACCCGGTCCGCCATCGCGGTGACGTCGCCTTCGACGAATCTCACGTCGACCCCGGCCTGCTCGGCGGCAACCATCGCCAATTCGACCGCTGCCGGCACATTGTCGATTCCGGTGACGTCCCAGCCGCGCCGCGCGAGCCGGATCGACAACTCACCGCTGCCGCAGCCGACGTCGAGCGCCCGGCCCGGGCCGGGTACCGACTCGAGCAGCGCGTCGAAATGGGCGCCCCGCGAAACGTCCGCGCGTTCCCACGGTGTGAAGCCGACACGGTAGGCGAGGCGATAGAACAGGCTCATGCGACCACTCCTCGACGGGCTTCCGTTTCGACCGTAGGCCGCTCCCCCCGCCCGGCACAACGGCGCCGCAGCAGACGCGCCTCAGGACACCGAGACGCGCGCGGTGATCTGCTCGTGCACGAAACGTATCTTGTCCAGGACCGGGGGCGGCAACACGAACGGATACAGGTCCGGCCGCCCCATCGACCGATTGACCATGTTCAACGACCACGTGAGAGGCAACCACTGTTCGACGAGCCGGTCGAAACCGGCCGGCCCGGGTTGCGGGCGATCGAGGCCGGCACCGGCCGGCGCGAACCCGAATGCCGCGGCCGTGTCGAGCGTGTCG
>NZ_JADZGH010000057.1:17572-22948 GCF_015865005.1 Rhodococcus sp. CX | reverse complement strand
GCCGGGTGCATCGTGGCGTAGCTCGACACGTGGGTGTCCTCCCACCCGGCGGGAGCGCCCTCGGAGTAGTGCCGGTCGAGGGCCTGCTGGTAGTCCTGGTCGGGATCACCGAACAGTTCCGTGAACCGCTGCCGGGCGTCGTCGTCGACGATCAGCACCATCTGGTAGTAGTGCCCGATCTCGTGACGGAAGTGGCCGAGCACCGTGCGGTACGACTCGTCCATCGCGACCCGCAGTTGTTCGCGGTGCACGTCGTCGCCCTCGGCGAGATCGAGGGAGATCACCCCGGAATCGTGCCCCGTGACCACCGGCTCGTCACGGCTCGACAACAGATCGAAGGTCAGCCCAGCCTCGGGGTCCTCGGCCCGGCCGACCACCGGCAATCCCAGCTCGGTCAACTCCACCAGCAGCCGCCGCTTGGCCGCCTCGGCCTCGGCGAACGCCTCGAGCGCGACGACGTCGTCGTCCGCGGGCCGCGTCCGGGTCAGCTCGCACGACGGACACAACGTCACGCCGTTGCCGGAGTGGTCGACACGGACGATCCAATTGCACCGCGCGAGATGCATATTGGCGCACAGCCGGTATGCGGCTGCGGGCACCGACCCTGTGCTCGGATCCAGGGAGACCGCGGGTTCGTCGACGATGGTGACCATGGAGACCGTGCCGAGGTCGAAACCGAGGCGCGCGCCACATCCCAGGCAGACCGAGTTCTCGAAGGCGAGTTGCTGACCGCAAGTGGGACAGGAGAAGTCACGCATCGAAACCATCCTTCGTGATCGGTGCGACGTCCACGGACACGTCGATGGTACTGTCCTTCGCTTCGGTATAGATGACGCCACGCAGGGGCGGCACGTCGGCGTAGTCACGGCCCCACCCCACCGTCGTGTAACGCTCGTCGACCAGTTGATCGTTGGTCGGGTCGAAGGCCAGCCACCGATCACCCGGGAGCCACACCGCCGCCCACGCGTGAGTGGCGTCGACCCCGATCATGCGTTCCTTGCCGGGCGGCGGATCGGTTGCCAGATATCCCGAAACATACCGTGCGGCAAGACCGTTCGCGCGCAGGCAGGCAATCGCCAGGCGCGCGAAATCCTGGCACACGCCGGCCCGGGAGGCGAGGACCTCGGAAACCCGGGTCGACACCGAGGTCGATCCCGAGCAGTACGTGAAGTCGGTGAAGATCCGGTGGGTGAGCTCGACGATCGCCTCCCCCAACGGGCGTCCCGGAACGAATGTCGCTGCGGCGTATTCGATCACCGAATCGTCGATCTCGGCGGGCTCGAGGTCGAGCACGAAGTCGGTCGCCAGCGCACCGCCCGCGGTCGCCGGTCGCGCCGACTCCCAGGGCTGCAGCGCGGGCCCGGCCGTCCACAACGCGGGGTCGGGCCGGCTCACCTCGACCACCGAACGTGCGGTCACCACCAGCGTGTCGTGCGGTTCGACGACGTGGAAGTACACGTCCCGGTTGCCCCAGATGTCGACGCCGGTGGAGGTGTCGCCGGGCGCCGGTTCGACGGTGACGGCGGTGTCGACGACCCGCTGCTCGCCGGTGTCCCGCGGCATCAGGTAGCCGCGGCCGTAGGAGGAGGTGACCGTCCCCGAGTACCGGTAAGTGGTGCGGTGCACGATCCGGTAGCGACGCACGGCGTCGGTCCCAGCGGTGTCGGTCCCGGCGGTGTCGGTCACGGCATCCTCCTGTTCTCGGCGCCGCCCCACAGCGGCCGGGTGCCGCCGGGAAGCGACAGCGGTCCCTGCAGCAGCAGCTCGGACAGTTCTTCGAGTCCGCGATGCACCGCGGTGAGCAGTTCGGCCAGCTCGGTGCGGGTGCCGTCCGTGGCGGCCTCGAGATCCACCGGATCGACGCGGCGCAACCGGGTGATCAGCTCCTCGGCGAGCCGCTCGGGCCGCGAGGCACCCGACGCGTCCGGCAGCGCCCGGAGGTTCTCCTTGATCCGGTCCAGCAGGTGCGCGAGCGACCGCGGATTGCCGATGTCGAACAGCAGTAGCTGGGCCACCGCAGCCACCCGCACCCGATGATTGCGGCGCCGGAACGTCACCGAGCTCTCGGCCGCGACGAGCACCGACTCGACGAGGGCCCGCTCGGTGCCGGGCGCGCGCACCTCGACCAGCGTCGTCGACAGCAGCGAGGTGAGCGCCAGTCCCCGCTCGATCCGCTTCCCGATGTCCATCACGTGCCAGCCGATGTCACGGACCATCGATTCGGCGCCCAGACCGGACAACGCGAGCATGCCCCGCAGCGCCGCGGACTGGGTGACCTCGAGCAGCGACCCGCCCTCGTCGGGGGTGGTGGCCAGTTCGTCGAGGGCGCGCCGCACGTCCGCCAGCACCGACCACGTGTCGTTCGAGAGTTGGTCGCGCACGGCCCGGGCGGCCCGCTCGAGTCCGGCGAACGACTGCGCCAGCGATCCGAGCCGGTCCGCATCGACCGTCAGCGAACGGAACTCCGCGGTCGCGACCCGGTAGCTGTCGATGCGCGGGGCGTCCGGATCGTCGGTGACCGCGAACTCGGACGACGGCGCCGCGGCCGTCAGGGTCTGCAGCAGCACCGGCAGGCATTCGCTGCCCGCGAGCCACGGCCGGAACCGGTAGTCCTGGTAGCGTTCCCGCACCGCGATGAGCAGCCGCGCGGTGTCCTCGGCGCGCTCCGAGTAGCGGCCGATCCAGAACAGGTCACCGAGGACACGGGGTGAGGTGACCACGTCGACCGCGGGCACCGCGAATTCGGGCAGCGTCTCGGCCGTGCCGGACGGATCCGCCGTCGACGCGGCGGGCACCGACCGGACCCACACGTCCTTGGCGACGATGTCGCGCCCGGCGCCCGGCGCGAGGACCTGGCCGAGCCCGCCGGGCATCGGCGTGAATCCGACCCGCTGCGCGACCGTGAACAGGCGGAGCCCGACGGGTGCGGCCTCGAACGCGTCGCGCCCGGCTGCCAGCACCGGCGCGTACGAATGCTCGGTCGGTTCGGTTCCGACCCAGCGTGCCGGATCGGCGAACACCCTGTCCCGCAACAGTTCCCGTTGCGCCGCGTCGAGCGCGCCGGGCACCACTGTCTCGGTGGTCACCGCGGACCGCAGCACCAGGTCGTCGAACCGTGCGGTGAGCAGCGACCGCCCGTCGTCGGTGCCGCCCCAGTGGGCGGGTGCCGACTCGAGCAGCAACTCCTCGTCGAGCAGGGCCCGGCACAACCACGGCAGATACGCCGCGAGCGCCGGGTTCTCGAGAACCCCGCTGCCGAGTGTGTTGACGACGGAGACCGCACCGCGGCGCACCACCTCCACCAGTCCCACCACCCCGAGATGCGAATCGGGCCGCAGGTCCAGCGGATCCGCGAAGGCCGCGTCGACGCGGCGCAGCACCACGTCCACCCGGGTCAGCGATCCGAGCGAGCGCATCCACAACCGGCCGTCGCGCACCACGAGATCGGCGGATTCGACGAGCGGCAGGCCCAGGGTCCCGGCGATGTAGGCCTGGTCGAACGCGGTTTCGGAGGTCGCGCCGGGGGTGAGCACCACGACCGTGGGATCCTCCACGCCGACCGGCGCGACATCCCGCAACGCCAGCCGCACGGCCTGCGCGAACGGGGACAGCGGCCGCGGGCTCGTCGTCTGGTACAGGTCCGGCAGTGCCCGCGACATCACCCGCCGATCCACCATCGCGTACCCCGCACCCGACGGCGCCTGCGTCAGATCCCGCGACACCCGGAACCGGCCGTCGGTGCCGCGCGCAACATCCACGGCGTGCAGGAACAGCTGGTGCGGGCCGGGCAGGGTCAGCCCGTGCGCGGCCCGCACGTACCCCGCGTGCCCGAACACCAGCCGCGGCGGCAGCAGCCCGTCCCGAACGGTCCGCAGTTCGCCGTACAGGTCGGCGAGCAACGCGTCGAGCAGCCGCGACCGCTGCACCAGGCCCCGTTCCAGCTCGGCCCAGTCGTCGGCGGCCAGCACCAGCGGCACGCCGTCGACGTTCCAGCGCACCGACGTCGGCGTCCCGGACGGGTCGATCGGGTTGTAGCTGATGCCGTGGTGGTCGACCAGCGTGCGCAGCCGCTGCCGGTACATCGCGAGCGGTTCCGGCCCGCGGGGACGGCACCCGTCCGCGAAGTCGGCCCAGTGGGCCCGCAACCGGCCGTCCGGACCGAGCAGTTCGTCGAATTCGGGCCCGCGGTGCACGTATCCGGTCAGCGCCACATCGGCGACGTCGGTCATCGGTTGCCGTCCTCCCGGGGCTCGTTGCCTGCGCCACCGGGCCTCTGCTTCGGTGCCGTCAACGCCAGGCGGTGTCCGTCCGTCGCAGGTCGAGGAGTCCGGGGGCCGTCACGTCCACCGCCAGCCGCGCCTGCGTCTCCTGCAAGCTTGCCAGGTCGATACGTCCGGGTGTGAATCCGTGGTCCTCGAACCTGCGGTTACGGCGAGATTGCGCCTCGACCGCGTTGACCGGCGGGGTGTCGTAGGCACGGCCACCGGGATGCACGACGTGGTAGGTGCAGCCGCCGCGCGAGCGACCCGACTCGACGTCGACGACGTCGACCACCAGGGGGCTGTGCACTTCGATCGTCGGATGCAGGGCGCTCGGCGGCTGCCATGCGCGATACCGCACCCCGGCGACCTGCACGTCGTCCTTGCCGGTCTCGAGCAGTGGCATCGGCACCCCGTTGCAGGTGACGACGTACCGGCCGCGGTCGGCGCCGGTCACGGACACCTGCAGCCGTTCGACGGACGAATCGACGTAGCGGGCGGTGCCACCGGCGGTGGCTTCCTCCCCGAGCACGTGCCACGGTTCGACGGCGGCGCGCAGTTCCAGCGTGACCGGGCCGGCCTGCACGCTGCCCAGACGGGGGAAGCGGAATTCGAGGAACGGGTCGAGCCAGGCGGTGTCGAAGTCGACGCCGTGCTCGCGCAGATCCGCGACGACGTCGGCGATGTCGGCCGCGACAAAGTGCAGACGAGGCCGCGCACCAGCAGCGACTGCACCATCGCCATCTGCGCGTGCGGCGGCATCTCGAAGCCGCGCAGTTCGAGGACGCCGAGGCGGCCGCGCGCCGAGTCCGGGCTGTACAGCTTGTCGATGCAGAATTCGGCGCGGTGCGTGTTGCCGGTCAGGTCGGTGAGCAGGTGCCGCAGCGCACGGTCGACGACCCACGGTGACGGCGGCCAGTCGTCGTCCGCGTCGCCGGTGAGCCGCTCGATCTCGGTGAAGGCGATCTCGAGTTCGTACAGCGCGTCCGGCCTGCCCTCGTCGACGCGCGGCGCCTGCGAGGTGGGGCCGATGAACCGGCCCGAGAACAGGTACGACAGCGCGGGATGCCGCTGCCAGTGGGTGAGCAGGGAGACGAGCAGGTCGGGGCGGCGCAGC
>NZ_JADZGH010000057.1:2732-17562 GCF_015865005.1 Rhodococcus sp. CX | reverse complement strand
CGCCGCCGGTGCCGGTGTGGGTGCCGTCGACGTCGAAGGACTCGGTGGTCAGCCGCGCGGCGCAGGCCTGCTCGACGGTGGCGATCAGGTCGTAGAAGTGTTCGAGTGCACCCAGGGGCGGCAGGAACACGTGCAGTGCGTCGTCGCGCACCTCGGTGACCAGCGCGGTGGGAATACCGACGGTCGGCGACGCGACGGCAGTCGGTGCGGGTGGCGGCGCCGGCTGGAACAGCAGCGGTGGCCGGTCGTGAAGTGGATCGGCTTCGAACAGTGGGTCCGGTTCCTCCCAGCTCACCGAGCGGATGGGCAGGCGCAGCCCGGCCGGAGAATCGCCCTCGACGAGGACGATGCGGCCGCGGCGCATCGTCCACCGTCCGCTCTGCCACCCGGTGTCGTCGTCTCGGCGCTGCAGCGGGATCACCCACGCGGCCGGGTCGGTGACGGATCGTTCGAGCCTGTCGAGCAGAGCGCGGCGTGCGTCGGGGGAATCGTCGTCGGGTGGCAGTTCCTCGGCGGGGTCCAGGGGCGGGCCGGCCGGCAGCCGCACCCAGCGGTGCAGCCGCGCGAGCGCGTCCTCGTACGCGGGCTGCACCACATCCGGCTGCAATCCGAGCCGGGTGGCGAGCTCGACGGCGAGATGCTCGGCGTCGGCGGGCTGCGCGGACGGCGGGTTCGCCGGATCCCACGGGTCGACGAGCAGCGCGGGGTCGTTCCACAGCGCGCCGCCGTCCTCGCGCCAGAACAGCGCGATCTGCCAGCGCGGCAACGCCTCTCCCGGATACCACTTGCCCTGGCTGCGCATCACCAGGCCGGTCGGCGCGTAGATGCGGCGCAGCCGCTCGGCGAGGTCCGAGGCACGTTCACGTTTGTCGGTTCCGTCGGCTTCGGTGGTCCACTCCGGGTCGCCGTAGCGGTCGATCGACACGAATGTCGGCTCCCCGCCGACCGTCAGCCGCACGTCCGCGGCGGCGGTGCGGGCGTCCAGTGCGGCGCCCGAAGCACAGATGCGTTCCCACTGTTCGTCGGTGTAGGGCAACGTGACCCGCGGATCCTCCCGGATGCGCGTGACGGTGTTCGAGAACGTCAGGGTCGCGGTGCATTTCCCGGTGGCACCGGTGATCGCCGCCGCCGACACCGGGTGCGGGGCAGCGGAGAGCGGAATGTGCCCCTCCCCCGCGAACAGCCCGGAGGTGGGGTCGAGCCCGATCCAGCCGGCGCCCGGCACGTACACCTCCGCCCAGGCGTGCAGGTCGGTGAAGTCGGCGGCGGGGCCGCTGGGACCGTCGAGGGCCGGCTGGTCGGCGGTGAGCTGGACCAGGTATCCGGACACGAACCGGGCGGCGAGACCGAGTTGCCGCAGCACCGACACCATCAGCCACGCCGAGTCGCGGCACGAGCCGACCGCGGTCGCGAGGGTGTGGTCGGGGCTCTGCACTCCCGGCTCCATCCGGACGCTGTATTCGATGTCGCGTTCGAGTGCCCGATTGAGCGACACGAGCACATCGACGGTGCGGATCTCGTCGGGAATATGAAAGTCCTTCAACCACTTCGGACGAGCTCACCGGGTCCCGAGCCGGGTTCGCCCTCGTCCACCGGGCGCAGGTACGGCTCGAGGTCGGCCGCGAGTTCCGGTGGGTACTCCCACCCGAAGTATTCGGCGTAGTCCTCGATGAAGAAGTCGAAGGGGTGATCACTTCCATGTCGGCCACGAGTCCGACGGTGATCGACAGCTTCCCGGCGCGCTCCGGGAAGACCACGCCGGCAAGGAAATTGCCGAAAGCGTCCTGGAATTCCGTCCGATGTTCCAGTGCGACCCTGATGCCCATGAAATCCTCCCGCCGAACGACGACGGCCCGATTCCACCACAGCTGTTCTCGGTGCACGCGACGAGCACGGCGACGCCGTCCGCACGAAATACGAACGGAACATTCCCCACACGAAACCTCGCTTCGGCCGGTGATCACCCCGGGCGACGATCGGATCCTCTCGAAGGAACAGTGTGCCCGGTTTTCTACCCTGCGTCCCCGATCGCCCTGTCCCCGGTCTCCGCGGCCCTGCTCTCCCTGTCCCCGGTCTCCGCGTCCTCGGCCGCATACCGCTCCAGCAGTGCGGTCTCCGCATCACGCTTGGGGAACACGAAGAACACCAGTGCCGCTCCGATCAGCACGATCCCGATCGCGGCGGCATACGCGCGGGTGTCGCCGTCGAGGAACGCCGACCGGGCCGCCGCGAGGATCTGCTGCGCGTACTGCGGATACGTCTCGGCGATGTTCACGGCGCCCGCGAACGACTTCTCCAGGGCGACCTGCGTCTGCTCGCTGACCGACGACGCCTGCGGGCTCGCGGCGATGGTGGACGTGAACGACGCCGTGTACCCGGCGGTGAGCAGCGCACCGAGAATCGACTGCACGATCGCCCCGCCGAGGTCGCGTTGCAGGTCCGCGGTACCCGAGGCCATACCGGCCCGCGCCACCGGCACCGAACCGGTCAGCGAATGCGACGCCGGTGTCCCCGCGAGACCCACCCCGGCACCGAGACACATGTACCCGAGCGCCACTATCCAGTAGTGCGCATCCTCGTCCCACAACACCAGCGCGACGACCAGTCCCACCACGATCGCCACGTATCCGGACAGCAGGGTGAACCGCGAACCCCGCGATTCGACGAGTTTCGCCGAGTGCGGTGCGACCAGCACCATCACCAGCGCCGCGGGCAGCGCCGCCGAACCGGCCGCCAGCGTCGAATACCCCAGCACGTTCTGCAGATACTGCTGACTGATGTACATCGTGCCCATCAACGTGCCGAAGACGATGATGCCCGCGACCGCGGCGACCCAGAAGATGCGCCGCCGCGCGACCTGCAGATCGAACAGCGGATTGTGCGCCCGAAGTTGTCGGAACACGAAGGCGATTGCGGAGGCGAATGCGATCACCAGCGCGGACACGGCGACGGTCTGCAGCCCGTCGACGGGTACGAAGTTGATGCCGAGCACCAGGGAACCGACCAGAACGACCGAGACGATGCCGCCGAGATGGTCGACGGGATCGGTGGACTCGTTGACGTGACTCGGCACGAGTACCCACGTCAGCGCCAGCGCCAGCAACGCCAGCGGGATCGTCACCAGGAACACCGACCCCCAGAAGAACCCCTCGAGCAGGGCCCCGGCGACGAGTGGGCCGAGGGCGGTGAGACCGCCACCGATCGACGACCACAGCGCGATCGCGCGGGTCCGCGCCGGACCCGACCACAACGCGGTGATCAAGGCCAGCGTCGTCGGGAAGGCGAGACCGGCGGACACACCGCCGAGCAGTCGCGCCGCGAACAGTACCTCCACGTTCGGGGCGAACCCGGCCACGAGCGACGCCGGCACCGACAACGACATGCCGAGTATCAGCATGGTCTTGCGGCCGTAGCGGTCGCCGACCGCACCCAGGTAGAGCACCGACGCCGCCAACCCCACCGAATAGCCGACCGCGATCAGGTTCAGGTCGGTCTGGCTGGCGTCGAACGCCTTCCCGATGTCGGGGAGCGCGACGTTGGCGACGGCGAGATTGAGGTTCGCAACTGCCGCTACGAGGATCAGCGATGTGAGCACCAGCGGTGCTCGGGCGGGACGGCCCTCGTCGGGTGTGGTCACGGAACCATGGTGCGCGATTGCCGCTGTCCTCCGCTCGGATTCGGGAGGACGGCTCGGATGATGTGGTTGTGGTGCCGGCGGCTGCGACGGCCGCCGGCACTCGGCGGGGCCGTCCTTCGCGGCCGCCTAATCGTTCACGCCATCTCCGGGACGTGCAGGTGCGCAATGGCGAGTTCGAACTCGCAGGTGTCGAGGACCTCGGCACCCGCTTCCCGTGCCGTTTCGACCCGGATGGCATCGAGACGTTCCCTGTTGCCTTCCATCGCCTCTCTACTGTCGAACGTCAGCGACGACACTCCGCGGCCGGCTGCGCGGTCGAACATCAGGCTGGCGCTGCAGAAACCGGGAAGTTCTTCCATCTTGGGCAGTGCGGCCATCTTCCACAGGTCCACGCCGCGGTCCATGTCGGACGGCTCGGTCTTGACCCACGTGACCCGGCAATACGCCCCTCGCTCAGCGTGGTGGTCACGATGCATGACCGCGATCTCCCACCGCGACACCTCCGTGGTGCCGTGGAAGATCTCGGCGGCGGCATCCCGCAGATCGCGCACCGGTCCCTCGCTCGCGCGCAACGATTCCTCGTCCCGCCACGAACTGGTCGCGATGCAGCGGCCGGAGTCGCGATCGATCAACAGGGACATTCCCATGCATCCCTCGATATCCGTCAGCGCCGGCATCACGGTGTCGCGTACGTGCTTGATTCCGGCGTCGATGTAGGACGGATGCGCATGAATTGTGGTCGAGCGTGCATACACGATCGGCACCCTTCCGGTCAGGGCGGCGCCGACGCGGCGCCGCCGGTCGATTCCCTGTATTCCACAGTGCTCCTCCGCTCCCCCCGCAGGCAATGGCCGCGACCTCCTTCACGGAGCAACAATCTCGTTTCGGATGGCCTCGACGGCGTCCCGGTGTGCGCTTTCGATTTCGGGGGTGGGGCCCGACACCGTGGCCTGAAGGAGAAGCCCTCGGTGGACAGCCAGGATGCGGTGGGCAAGCGATCGCGAGTCCGCAACACCGGCTGCTTCGAGTGCCTGCACCATCGGGGTGACCCATTCGGACACGACGGGAACGACGAATCTTGCGTGAAGATCGTCGTCTCGCGCCGAGGCGGCATAGATCTCGAAGAACATCGCCATCCGAGTCCGGCCCTCGGGAGTCGTTCCCTGGGTCCATGCGAGTTCGAGACCGTCCGCGATGACGTCTGCGACCCCGGTGGGGGTCGCGGCGGCGCTTGCCGGCGCGAGTGTTCGTATCCGGGACAGCAGTGTGCGTGAAGCCTCGAGTTGACCGGTGAGGACTTCGTCGACGATCCGGGATATCAGTTCCTCCCGACTGCCGAAGTGATGCAGCAGGTTCCGCGTCGATGTGCCCAGTTCGTCGGCGAGCGGCCGGAGCGTCAGACCGAAGAGGCCTCGCTCTTGTGCATATCGGACCGAGGCAGCGAGCAGTTCACGTCGACGTGCGTCGTTCTTGGGGCGTCCCACGACGCCGAGTTTATACTACGATCGTTTCATAAACTGGAGGAGGACACGTGAGGCAGCCGACGAGAAGCGAGATCACGGCCAGCTTCGTCAACAGCTCACGCAGCAGAGTCAAATCGGTGTCGTTCCCGGACGACTTCGATCGGACGCCGTGGGAAGACCTGGACTTCTACGGGTGGATCGACCCGCGGGCACCGCAGCGTGCGTATCTGGTCTGCGAGAGCGAGGACGGATTCGTCGGTGTCGAGTTCCGCGTCGCAGGCTCCGATCCGTCCCGCGCACGGGGGGTGATGTGCAATCTGTGCCGGTCCGCCCGGCGGAACGCGGACACGAACCTGTTCACTGCCGCCAAGGCCGGACCCGCCGGGAAAGCGGGCAACAGTGTCGGCACGTACATCTGCACGGACTTCCACTGTTCGCTCTACGTGCGCAACCTGATGTCGCTACCGGACCCGCAGCCGGAGCGCTCACTGCCCACCGAGACCCGGATCGAGAACCTCCGCCATCGACTGGACGGGTTCGTTGCCCGTGTCCTCGGGACGGACGAGGTCACGAATCCGAAGTCGTGACCTCGTCCTCGTGCGGCGCCCGAGGCCTCACCGACTACTCGCGGCACCAACCCGTCGGTACCGACACCGCTGAGGAAATTCGCGTTCTTTCATTGCCCCGGGCGGCGTTGATCTGCGGCTGGGTGAGATACAGAGCGAGGGACAGATCGGCGTCCTCCAACCGGGCATCGCGCAGGTCGGCACCGATCAGATCGACCCCGGCGAGATCGCACCCTCTCAGGTCGGCACCGATCAGAACCGCTCCCCGAAGGTCGGCGCCACACAGCCGGTAGGCACGAAGGTCCGTTCCGGCCAGATCCGCACCGGGGGCGATGCGCGGATGCACACGGCCGCCGTCCGCGAAGTACGAAACCCGCACGTGCGCACTGACGGTCATCAGGACGGCTCGCACCGAGGCATGCACATCGCCCATGTCGGCCGAAAGCAGTTCGTCCACGTCACCGCGAGTCAGGGATACGAGGAAATCGGCGAGTTCCCGAATTTCGTCCTCGGTGTCGGGATCATAGGTACGTTCCTGCGCCTCGAGCAGGTACCACAGCATCTCGTGCAGCTGTTTCAGGATCTTGAACGCGGAGAACATGCGGTCCCGGAGCTCCGGGCGTTCTCGCCAGCTCGTCCCGGAGAACAGTCGTTGCGAGACGACCTGTCCCGCGCCGAAACAGTCGAACACGGTGCATCCGCGAAAACCCCTGGACGGCAATGCTCGATGAATGCTGCATCCGAACGCGGAATCGAGGTGCCGGCACGGGGAGCCGGCGGGCTTGTCCTCGGCGAAGTCCGCCGATCTCGAGAATCCGAAAGCCGTGCAGCACAACGCGAAGCAGCGACCGCAGTCGGCCCGGAAGTCGGTGCGGTCAAGCGCGGTTTCCGTCGTGTGCGCCTCCGACGTGTCGGGTCGGAGTGCGGACGACGTCAGGGATGTACAGGGCGATGAGGTGATCACAGTGAGCTCCGAGAGACGATTCCGATGCATGCGGGAGCCGGGAACCCGGTGTCGGGTTCCCTCCGGGGGCCCACGGAATCACCACCGCACGAAGGCGCGGCTCACCAGCGCGGAAGGTCTGCGTCAAAGCTGCAATGTGTTGTTCACTGCGCACGAACATACCAGCGGCGGCTGCCGATTCGCGAATTCCCGGCCAGGCCGCACAACGCGGAAGGCCCGAAGCTGTCGGAGTTCGAAACTCACCGGTCACGCGCGGACGGAATCGGAGCGTCGTTTGCCGAAAACATCCGATTCCGAAACACAGTGTTCAAAGCGACGCCACATCCCGGCGATCGAAGACCGGAACACTGAAGACCAATGTGAGACGGCACACGGGGAGGACCCGGACATGACTGAGATCGCCTTCGCCCTCGACTTCATCGACACCCGCACCGATCGGCGACCGCGGCCCGTGGCGCCGACCAGACTCCCGGGAGCACACCTTCCGATGCCGGTGCTCGAGTACGCCCCGCCCTCGCCTCGCACCTCGGGTTTCCGAGCCGTCGTCGAGTCGGCGGTCGGCACCGCCTTCTCCGCGACCGTCGCGGTGGCGATGTTGACCGGACTGGCCGGTGCCGGCGCCGCGTCCGCCGTCGCCGGCGCAGCGACCGCGCTGCGCGCCCGCTGAACCTTCGGGAACCGAACGTTCGAGACGTTCACCGCGGCCGCCACCACGCCGAGATCATCCCGGGATGCGGCCGGTCGGAACCTTCGCCTCGGAGACGGGCACACCGGCGACCCCGACGTCGAGACGCAGCAGGGCGCCCGCCGTCGTGACGTAGATGCTCGTGCCGGCGAAGGCCAGCGACGACACGAAACGACCGTCCAGGTCGACGATTTCGTCCAGCTGACCGGCCGGAGTGAATCGGGCGATGCCCCCACCGCTGCCGAGCGCCACCCACACACCGCCCTCGACATCGACGGCGAGTCCGTCGCATTCACCGCGCGGAGCCTCGGCGAACACCGCCGTCGATTCCCCGTCGAACCTGCGCACCCGCGACGCCGCGTACTCGCTGACGTAGGTGGTCGCCCCGTCGGGTGAGAACCCGATCCCGTTGGGCCACAACAGGTCGTCGGCGACGACGCGCACGGATCCATCCGGTGCGATCTTCACCAGTTCACTCGGCGGTGCGGACTCGCCGAGCGCGGGACGATGGCGCAGCACGCCGGCGAGCAGTGACCCGTCCGCGGTGACCGCGATGTCGTTGATTCCGGTGGCGCCGTCCGGCGCGAGGATCGTGACGGTCTCGCCGTCACGGGCGTACGCGAGGTCGCGTCCGCTGACGAGAAGGCCCCCGTCGGCGTGTGCGGCGAGCCCGCCGATCCCGCGGCGGCGCTCGACGACCGTCCGCGTCCCGGAGGAGTTCCAGCGGTACACGCCACCGGTGGTGGTGTCGGCGAACAGCACGGATCCGTCTGCTTGCACGAGCGGGGCTTCGAGCAGTCCCCCTGCTTCGCACACGATGCTCGAATTTTCCATTCCACACATATAGACGATGCGCCGCGGTCCGCGCCCCGGGCACCCTCGGAACCGCACGCAGGTTAGGGTTGCCTCATCGAACTGCCGTGCACACGAGTCGAGGAAATCCATGAAGCGTCGATCCGCCGCGCTGCTCACCGCCAGCGTCACCGCCACCGCCCTCGCTCTGACGGCGTGCGGCTCGAACGACACCGGAGCCGAATCCGACTCCGGTACCGGCTCCGGCGCATTTCCCGCGACCGTCACCACCAAGTTCGGGGACGTCACCATCGATGCGCAGCCCGAACGGGTCGCCGCGCTCGGCTGGGGTGACGCCGAGACCGCACTCGCGCTCGGGGTTCAGCCGGTCGCTGCCAGTGACTGGCTCGCGTTCGGGGGCGACGGCGTCGGCCCGTGGGCGGAGGGGCTGTACACGTCGTCGCCCGAGCTCATCGGCACGCTCGAGCCGTCCTACGAGATGCTCGCGGCGGTGACCCCGGATCTGATCCTCGACACCAAGAGTTCCGGCGACCCGGCCCGGTACGAGTCGCTGTCGAAGATCGCGACGACCGTCGGCGTGCCCGAGGGCAGTGACGCCTATCTGACCTCCCTCGACGATCAGGTGACGTCGGTCGCGACGGCACTCGGCGTGCCGGAGAAGGGCGAGGAGCTGCTGTCGCAGATCGACGCGGACTTCGCGGCGGCCGCCGCCGAGAACCCCGAGTTCGCCGGCAAGACCGTCACGGTCGCGGCCTACACGTCCGACGGCTGGGGCGCCTACGTCGTCGGCGACTCCCGGGTCGATTTTCTGACCGAACTCGGGTTCGTGAACAACCCGCAGGTGCAGGCCACCGAGACGGACAGCTTCTTCATCCCGGTCTCCGAGGAGAACCTGAACCTTCTCGACGCGGACATGCTGATCGTCCTGCCGATCTACATGCCGTCGGAGGAAGTGACGAACAATGTGCTGTTCCAGCAGATCCCGGCGGTGGAGGACGGCCGGTTCCTGGTGCTCGGCAGCGACTCGGACATCTCCGCCGCGTTCTCGACGAATTCGGCGCTGTCGGTGCCGTTCGCGCTCGATGAGCTCGTTCCGCTGCTCGCCGAACGGGTGCAGTGATCCGAGGAGTCCGGTAGTCGGTTCTCGGCAGAGCTCGGTTTCTCAGTAGAGCTCGGCCCGGTAGCGCTCCTGCCGGGCCGGCTCGAGGTCCTCGTGCTTCAGGTTGTGCTGCTCGGCGAGGATGTCGCGCAGCGACGGCACCGACTCGGGCTCGACCCAGGTCTCGGGGTCCCACAGCTTGGCGCGCAGGATCGCCCGCGCGCAGTGCAGATAGGCCTCGTCGATCTGCACGATCACCGCGAGCTGCGCAGGTTTGCCGGACATCGCGAGCTCGGCCAGCAGGCCAGGATCGGACGACAGCGACGCCCTGCCGTTGACGCGCACCACCTCGTCGACACCGGGTACGAGGAACAGGATTCCCACGTGCGGGTTCTCGAGGATGTTGCGGTAGGAGTCGGCCCGCCGGTTGCCGGGGCGGTCCGGGAGCACGAGGGTCTTGTCGTCGGGGAACAGCACCTTGCTGATCAGGTCCCCGCGCGGCGAGCAGTCGCAGTTGCCGTCCGCGTCGGAGGTTGCGAGCACGAAGAATCGCGCCTGCTCGATGTACTCGCGCATCAGCGGCGTCGTGAACGTCGTGTGCTTCTCGAGGATCGCCGGCGTGGGCACCCCGACGACCGCTTCGAGTTCTTCGACCGTCTCGATCCTGGTCCGGACGAGTTCGTCGATCCTGCCGGTATCCACAGGCGTCACCTCCGCCCGAGACCGTACCAAGCCGGGAACCTACGGGAGGTCCATGTCCCGGAGCACGGCGACGACCCGGTGGGCCGCCGGGTTCGGATTGTCGGCGCGCCAGGCCATCGCGATCTCGAGTGGCGGCACCTCGTCCTCGATCGGCCGGTAGACCACGCCGTCCACCCGCACGTGCGTGGTGGAGTCGACGACGACGGCCACCCCGAGCCCGGCACCGACGAGCGCGAGCAGGCTGTAGGGGTCGGGCGCCTCGTGCACCGTCCGCGGGGTGATCCCCGCCTGCGCGCACAGCGCGAACGTCGCCTCCCGGACGCGGGAGCCGTGCGCCGACGGATACATCACGAACGGGTCCGCGGCGAGTTCGCGCATCGCGATCCGTTCCGCGCCGGCGAGCCGGTGCTGCACGGGCAGCGCCGCGAGCAGCGTCTCCCTGCGCACGGTCAGCGTCTCCAGGTCGCCGCCGACCGGTAGCGACACGATCCCGAGATCGATTGCGCTCGAGCGGATCAGCTCGACCGCCTGCCCCGAGTACGTCTGCGGTCGCAGCTCGAGCGCGATGCCCGGATATGCCTCCGCGACGGAGTTGGTCAGTCCCGAGAGCACGGCGTACCCGCCGGCGCCCCCGAATCCGATGCCGACGACGCCGGTCTCCCCCAGCGCCGCCGCCCGCGTCACCGTCCGGCACACCTTCAGTTGCGTCTCGATGATGCGTGCCGGGGCCATCAGCGCCGAACCGGCCGCCGTGAGCCGCACCGACCGCGTCGTGCGCGCGAAGAGTTCGACGCCGAGTTCGCGTTCGAGGGACCGGATGGTCTGGCTCAGCGGCGGCTGCGCGATGTGCAGCCGCTCGGCCGCGCGCCCGAAGTGCAATTCTTCGGCGACCGCCAGGAACGCCTGGATCTGACGAATGTCCACGTCACCCCGCATTGTGTGGTTCTGGATATGAATATCGATCGATTAAGTCTTGGACTCTACATGGTGTGGCGGGTGACAGTGGAGACGATCCTCGAGCCGAAGGGAATTCCATGAACTACGCGCACCGCGACCCCGCGCTCCGGGCCGTCGTTGACCGGTGGATCGACGACGCGGACCGCACGAACACCGATGCACTACTGGACCGGTTGGGTGCCGACACCGCCGATCGTCTCGTCCGGCTCGCGGCGGTCGCCGACAAGAATCCGCCCGTACTTCGCCAATTCGACGCCGACGGGAACCGCATCGACCGGATCGACTACCACCCCGCCTACCTGGAACTGTGTGAGGCGGCGTTCGGCGAGTACGGACTGTCCGCCCTCTCGCACCGGCCCGTCCACGGCTGGGACCGCACTCCCCCGCACGTCGTGAAGTACCTCGCGTCGTATCTGTTCGTCCAGGCGGAGTTCGGCCTCGCGTGCCCGGTGTCGATGACCGACGCCGCCGCCCGCACGCTGCGGATGTTCGGGGATCCGGACGTGTTCGACATCTGGATCGACGGGCTCACCTCGACCGGACCGGACCGGTTGACCGGCGCGATGTTCATGACCGAAACCCAGGCCGGCACCGACATCGCACAGACCGATACCCGTGCCGAGCGTACCGAGACAGGATGGCGCCTGACCGGCCGGAAGTGGTTCGCGTCCAACCCGGACGCCGACGTGATCATCACCCTCGCACGATTCCCCGGTGGAGATCCGGCCTCGACCCGCGGCGTCGGAATGTTCATGGTGCCCAAGCATCTTCCGAACGGCGACCGCAACTCGTACACGATCGATCGACTGAAGGACAAGCTGGGCACGAGGTCGATGCCGAGCGGGGAGGTCACCCTGCACGGCGCCTACGCGCTGCAGGTCGGCGAGCTCGACCGCGGGTTCCGGCAGATGACGGAAATGCTCAACACCTCGCGGTTGTCGAACGCGATGCGGTCGGCCGGGCTGATGCGCCGCGCCGTCCGCGACGTCTTCGGCAAGCCCCTCTTCGACCAGCCGCTCATGCGCGCAACCCTGCTGCCGCTGCTGCTCGAGGCCGAGGGCGCACTCGCCGTCATCGGCTACAGCGCCGACTGCCTGCAACGCGCCGACGCCGGCGACGCGGACGCCACGACCCTGATCCGGATCCTCACCCCCATCGCCAAGCACTACGTCTGCAAGAGGGCCCGGAGCGTGACCGGCGAGGCGATGGAAATCCGCGGCGGCAACGGCTACATCGAGGAGCGGGACTTCGCCCGGCTGGTCCGCGACTCGCATCTCGGTTCGATCTGGGAGGGTTCGTCGAACGTCATCGCGCTCGACGTCCTGCGCTGCATGCGCAAGCAGAACGCACACCGCGCACTCGCCGCGACCATGCAGGCCACGCTCGCCGCCCTCGCACCGGACTGCCGGCCCGGGGCGCAGATCCTCACCGACCTGTGGGGCTCGCTCGCGGCAACCGGCGACGATCTGCTCGCCGGCGACGATACCCGCGCGCAGGTCGAGATGGCGCGCTACACGGATGCGCTCGCCCGGGCGGTCACAGCCGTGCAGCTCTACGATCTCGCGTCGCACCGCATCGACCGCTGCGGCGACCACCGGTCGCTGCTCGTCGCCAATGCGTATCTCTCCGACCTGCGATCGGAGACGAATACCACTGCGCTGCAACACCTCGAGGCGATCGTCGACGGCACCGCCGTCGACGCGGAGACCGCGCGGGCCTCGGCACCGCGGACCGACCTGACAGGAGCAGCCCGATGACGTATCCCACCGGCCCCGCCCCGCTCGCCGGGATCAAGGTCGTCGACCTGTCCAAGATCCTCGCGGGACCGTACGCGACGATGTCGTTCGCCGATCTCGGCGCGGACGTCGTCAAGATCGAACATCCCGACGCCGGTGACCCGACGCGTCAGTGGGGTCCGCCGTTCGTCGGCGACGACGCCACCTACTACCTGGCGGTGAACCGCGGGAAGAAGTCGGTGGCGCTCGATCTGAAGTCGGAGTCCGGGCAGGAGATCGTGCACCGCATGCTCGAGGACGCCGACGTCGTGGTCGAGAACTTCCGGCCCGGCAGCGGCCTGCAACGGATCTTCGACTACCGCGCGTTGTCCGAACGTCACCCGCACCTGGTTGTGCTGCACATCTCCGCGTTCGGCGAGGTGGGTCCGCGGCGCGACGAGCCGGGCTACGACATGGTCGCGCAGGCCGCCGGTGGGCTCATGTCCCTGACCGGTGAACCCGGCGGCCCGCCGATGAAGTCCGGGTACGCGATGGGCGATCTGGGCGCTGCCCTGTTCGGCACGATCGGGGTGCTCGCCGCCCTCGTCGAGCGGGCCCGGACCGGACGCGGCCAGTACGTGACGACGTCCCTGTTCGAATGCCAGCTCGCGATGCACGTGAACTGGGCGACGAACTGGTTCGCCGACGGCAAGCGGCCGCACGCGCTCGGTTCCGCACACCCGAATCTCGCTCCGTATCAGGCATTTCCAGCACAGGACGGCTATTTCGTCGTCGCGGTCGGCAACGACGGACTGTGGGACCGGTTGTGCACCGCGATCGGCCGTCCCGACCTGGCCGAGCGCACCGAGTTCTACCGCAATCGCGATCGGGTCGAGAACCGGGAACTGCTCGAAAAGGAACTGACGGACGCGTTCGCGGACGGGACGGTCGAGCACTGGATTGCGGTCCTCGAGCAGCACGGTGTGCCGGTATCAGCGATCCGCCACCTGGACGAGATCTACGACGACCCGCACACCGAGGCGATCGGGATGATCGGCACGGTCGATCACCCGTCAGGGCCGTTGCACCAGATCGGCTTTCCGGTCAGTTTCGCCGGCGAACGTCCGCGACTCGGGTCGGCGCCGCCCGCGCACGGCGAGCACACCGACGAGGTGCTCGGTGCGCTGAGCAGGGACGGCGCCGCGACGTCGGCGTAGCCGCCGGGGAGCAGCGCACAGCCACTCACGCACTGTGTGCTGTTTCCTTGTGCGCCTTGTGTTTTGCGAGCGCGTTCCGGATCATTCCGGCCGGGGTCGGAGGGATCCAACCGGCTTGCCGGGCCATGCCCAGGTCGTCGCGATCCGCCCAGTGCTCGACGAGTTTGCCATCGGCGATGCGCAGCCAGTGGGTTTGATGCACCGCGAAACTCTTGCCGGTCGGCGCGAAGACTTGATCGACCCGGCCACGCTCGTCGTAGGTCACGAACGGCCCGACGTGCCGGGCCGTCATGACGGTGTCGAGGACGACGACGTCGTCCTCCTCCACGGCGTGGACGACTTCGTGGCGGAAGTCGCCGAAGGCTTCACGCAGCCACAGGGCGGTGGCGTAGAACCCGTCCGGACCTGGGACTCTCGCTGCGGGCGGCTCGGTCCGGGACTCACGGTTGATCGCCTCGGGGGCCACGAGCCGGTCGAAAGTATCGCGATCACCGTCGGCCATCATGTGCATGAAGCGCGCAGCGACGGACTTGTTCTCCGTGGAGGAGGTCGTGTCGGCGACGTCCGGGACGGATGGGGCCGAAATGGAATGATTGATGTTCACGGCGGCTCTCCCTGCCGTTGAGTGAAGAATTGGATACAGTGAGTCAGTATCCAAATACAAGTATGGACCCGCGATGCCGAAAGTCAATGGGAAACGTCGCTACGATGCGTCGGGGCGCCGGGAACGCGCGCAACAGACGCGTCTCTCGATCCTGCGGGCGGCCCAGAACTTGTTCGAGGATCGCGGGTACCGCCCCACGACGGTGACAGCGGTGGCCCAGTGCGGCGGCGTGGCACCCGAAAGCGTCTACAAGATCTTCGGAACCAAAGCAGGCTTGGCGAAGGCCGTGTTCGACTACACGATCGCCGGGGACGACGATCCGGTGCCCGTCATCGAGCGGTCCGAAACGAAGGCGATCTTCGCCGAACCGGATGTGCGGAAGAAGATCACGATGTATGCGGACCAGAT
>NZ_JADZGH010000057.1:0-2466 GCF_015865005.1 Rhodococcus sp. CX | reverse complement strand
TCATCGCCGCACTCACGTGAACACCGGACACGGTGTCCCGGTCCGGCGCTTCCGGGCACTCAGCGCCGGAACAGCTTGTTGCCCAGCCAGACGATCGGGTCGTAGCGTCGGCCCGCGACGCGTTCCTTCATCGGGATCAGTGCGTTGTCGGTGATGTGGATGTTCTCCGGGCACACCTCGGTGCAGCACTTGGTGATGTTGCACAGGCCCAGACCGTGCTGATCCTGCGCGGCGTCGCGCCGGTCCGCGACGTCGAGCGGGTGCATCTCGAGTTCGGCGATGCGCATGAGGTAGCGCGGCCCGGCGAATGCGGACTTGTTGTCCTCGTGGTCGCGCACGACGTGGCACACGTTCTGGCACAGGAAGCATTCGATGCACTTACGGAATTCCTGCGAGCGCTCGACGTCGACCTGCTGCATGCGGTACTCCCCCGGCGCCAGGTCGGGCGGCGGCGTGAACGACGGGATCTCGCGGGCCTTCTCGTAGTTGAACGACACATCGGTGACGAGGTCGCGAATGATCGGGAAGGTGCGTACGGGGGTGACGGTGATCGTCTCGTCCGGGTCGAAGGTCGACATCCGTGTCATGCACATCAGCCGGGGCTTGCCGTTGATCTCGGCCGAACACGAACCGCACTTGCCCGCCTTGCAGTTCCAGCGCACCGCCAGGTCCGGGGCCTGGGTGGCCTGCAATCGGTGGACGACGTCGAGCACGACCTCGCCCTCGTTCGCTTCGACGGTGTAGTCGTGCAGGTCGCCGCCGTCGGCGTCCCCACGCCACACCCGGAAGGCCGCCTGGTAGCCCATGTCAGGACCTCCGTCCCGGATGATCGGCGAGTTCCTCGTCGGTGTAGTACTTGCCCAGTTCGTCGATGTCGAACAACGCGAGCAGATCCGGCCGCATCGGCTGTTGCCGCTCCGGGGTCACCGTCACGTCCGGGATGGATCTGTCGCCGCCGTCGGTGCGGCACACCAGCAGCGTCCGCCGCCATTCCGCGTCCATCGAGGGATGGTCGTCACGAGTGTGCCCGCCGCGACTTTCGGTGCGCAGCAACGCCGCTCGCGCCACGCACTCGCAGACCAGCAGCATGTTGCGCAGGTCCACCGCGAGATGCCATCCGGGGTTGAACTGCCGGTTGCCCTCGACCGCGACGTTGCGGATCCGTTCGCGCAGCGTGGCCAGTTCGGCCAGGGCCCGTTCGATCTCGTCGGCGCGGCGGATGATGCCGACCAGATCGTGCATCGACTGCTGCAGCTCCGCGTGCAGAGTATACGGATTCTCGGTGCGGTCCGGGGAGGCCGGATCGAACGGCGACAACGCGGTCCGCGCGGCCGCATCGATGCTTGCGTCGGAGGCCCGCGGCCGTTCGGTGAGCCCCTCCACGTAGTCCGCGGCCCCGATCCCGGCGCGACGCCCGAACACCAGCAGGTCCGACAGGGAGTTGCCGCCGAGCCGGTTGGATCCGTGCATGCCGCCCGAGCATTCCCCGGCGGCGAACAGCCCGGGCACCGACGCGGCCGCGGTGTCCGGATCGACCTCGATACCGCCCATCACGTAGTGGCAGGTGGGGCCGACCTCCATCGGTTCCTTCGTGATGTCGACGTCGGCGAGCTCGAGGAACTGGTGGTGCATCGACGGCAGCCGCCGCACGATCTCGGCGGCCGGCATCCGGGAGGCGATGTCGAGGTACACCCCGCCGTGCGGGCTGTCGCGACCGGCCTTGACCTCGGAGTTGATGGCGCGGGCGACCTCGTCGCGGGGCAGCAGATCCGGGGTGCGGCGGTTGTTCTCCTGGTCCTCGTACCAGCGGTCGGCTTCCTCCTCCGTCTCGGCGTACTGCCCTTTGAACACCGGCGGGATGTAGGAGAACATGAACCGCTCGCCCTCGGAGTTCTTGAGGACCCCGCCGTCGCCACGTACCCCCTCGGTTACCAGGATGCCCTTCACACTCGGCGGCCAGATCATGCCGGTCGGATGGAACTGGATGAACTCCATGTTGATCAGCGCCGCGCCCGCCCGCAGCGCGAGTGCGTGACCGTCCCCGGTGTACTCCCACGAATTCGAGGTCACCTTGTACGACTTGCCGATGCCACCGGTGGCGATGACGACGGCGGGCGCGTCGAGCAGCACGAACCGGCCGGATTCACGCCAGTAACCGAACGCCCCGGCGATGCGGCCCGACTCGTCGACGAGCAGTTCGGTGATCGTGCACTCGGCGAACACCTTGACCCGGGCTTCGTAGTCGCCGTGGGCGGCGTAGTCCTCCTGCTGCAGCGACACGATCTTCTGCTGCATGGTCCGGATCAGTTCGAGTCCGGTGCGGTCGCCGACGTGCGCAAGCCGCGGATAGGTGTGCCCGCCGAAGTTGCGCTGGCTGATCCGCCCGTCGGGGGTGCGATCGAACAGCGCCCCGTACGTTTCCAGTTCCCACACCCGGTCCGGGGCCTCACGGGCGTGCAGTTCGGC
>NZ_JADZGH010000056.1:52221-71232 GCF_015865005.1 Rhodococcus sp. CX | reverse complement strand
GATGTGCTACCTGCCGATGACCTACGATCACCGCCTCATCGACGGCGCCGACGCCGGTCGCTTCCTCACCACGGTCAAGCACCGTCTCGAGGAAGGCGCGTTCGAGGCCGATCTCGGTCTGTGACCCGGTGACCCGTTCCTGCGGGTGACCGAAAGCCTCACGTAGCGGGGCGATGCCGCACCGGCATCGCCCCGCTACGGGTGTTTCCGCGACCGATCGAAGGCGCCCGAGAAATCGTTCCCTCGGCGAAGCGCCTCCCCTTCTGACCGCTCACCGGACGGCGTAGGGTCGACATACATGAGCAGCGCCACAGCTTCCGCCCGACTCGATCCGAATCCCGTCGTCGTTGCCCGCCTGGGGCTGATCGGTTACCTCGAAGCATGGGAGCGTCAGCGTGAACTCGCTGCCGAGCGCGCCGAGGGCATCGGCGCCGACACGCTTCTCCTGCTCGAGCATCCCCCCGTCTACACCGCCGGTCGGCGCACCGAGGACGGCGACCGGCCCAAGGACGGCACACCGGTGATCGACGTCGACCGCGGCGGCAAGATCACCTGGCACGGGCCGGGTCAGCTCGTCGGGTACCCGATCGTGCGGCTCGCCGAGCCGATCGACGTCGTGGACTATGTGCGACGTCTCGAGCAGGCCCTGATCACCGTGTGTACCGACATGGGACTGCGGTGTGGACGCGTCGAGGGCCGTTCCGGGGTGTGGCTGCCCGCCGAACTGCGCGACGGCCGGTGGCTTCCCGAACGCAAGATCGCGGCGATCGGGATCCGGGTCCAGCGCGGCGTCGCGATGCACGGGTTCGCCCTCAACTGCAATTCCGCGCTCGACGCGTTCGACTCCATCGTTCCGTGCGGCATCCGCGACGCGGGCGTCGCGTCGCTGACGGGCGAACTGGGCCGCGACGTCACCGTCGACGAGGTGACCGACGCCGTGACGACCGCGGTCGTCGATGCGCTCGACGGGAAGCTTCCGGTCACCGAGCACGACATCGAGCGGGTCACGTTCGAGCAGGCCGTCGCCGCGTCCGAGCCGCCCGCGCAGCGCCCCGAGTTCACCACCATGCGGTTCTGACGGCTTCCTCGAGGCGGCCCCGGCCGGGCGCTCCCCGGCCGGGGCCGAACCTTTCCCCGGGCGTACGATCGGATCCGTGACTGTGGCCCCAGAAGGACGCAAACTGCTGCGGATCGAGACCCGAAACGCGCAGACGCCGATCGAACGCAAACCGAACTGGATCAAGACCCGGGCGAAAATGGGCCCGGAGTACACCGAGCTCAAGGGCCTGGTGCGCAGCGAAGGTCTGCACACGGTCTGTGAGGAAGCCGGCTGCCCCAACATCTACGAATGCTGGGAGGACCGCGAAGCGACCTTCCTCATCGGCGGCGAGCAGTGCACCCGACGCTGCGACTTCTGCCAGATCGACACCGGTAAGCCCACCGCCCTCGACCGCGACGAACCGCGCCGTGTCGCCGAGTCCGTTCAGGCGATGGGCCTGCGCTACTCGACCATCACCGGTGTCGCCCGCGACGACCTGCCCGACGGCGGCGCCTGGCTCTACGCGGAAACCGTCCGGAAGATCCACGAACTGAACCCGGGCACCGGCGTCGAGAACCTCATTCCCGACTTCAACGGCAAGCCCGAGCTTCTGCAGGAAGTGTTCGAGTCCCGTCCCGAGGTGCTCGCGCACAACGTCGAGACCGTTCCGCGAATCTTCAAGCGGATCCGCCCGGCGTTCCGCTACCAGCGGTCCCTGGACGTGATCACCGCCGCCCGCGAGTTCGGTCTGGTCACCAAGTCCAACCTGATTCTGGGCATGGGTGAGACCCCCGAGGAAGTGACCGAGGCGCTGCACGACCTGCACGACGCCGGCTGCGACATCGTGACCATCACCCAGTACCTGCGTCCGTCCCCGCGGCACCATCCGGTGGAGCGGTGGGTCAAGCCCGAGGAGTTCGTCGCGCACTCGAAGACCGCCGAGGAGATCGGCTTCGCGGGCGTGATGGCCGGACCGCTGGTGCGTTCGTCCTATCGCGCCGGTCGCCTCTACGCGCAGGCGATGGCCCATCACGGCCGCGAGTTGCCCGCGGGCCAGGCGCATCTCGCGCAGGAGGGCACCGCGTCGCAGGAGGCGAGCTCGGTTCTCGCCCGCTTCGGGCAGTAGCCGGAGACGGGACCCGTGGTGGCGAGGACGCCATCACGGGGAACGTATCCTGATAAGCATGGCGAACGGCAGCAAACCCACCAAGGAAGCGAAAGCCGCGGCGAAGGCCGCGCGCAAGCAGGCATCGAAGGAGCGGCGCACGCAGCTCTGGCAGGCCTTCCAGATCCAGCGCAAAGAAGACAAGCTTCTGCTGCCGTGGATGATCGGTGTGCTCGTCGCGTCGATCGTCGTGTTCTTCCTGATCGGCCTGATCTTCGGGCTGCAGTGGTTCTTCCTGCCGATCGGCATCATCGTCGGCGCGCTGCTGGCGTTCATCGTCTTCGGTCGCCGCGTGCAGAAGACCGTCTACGCGAGAGCGGAGGGCCAGGCCGGTGCGGCCGCGTGGGCGCTCGACAACCTTCAGGGCGCGTGGCGCGTGACCCAGGCCGTTGCCGGCACCACCCAGCTCGACGCCGTGCACCGCGTGATCGGTCGTCCCGGCGTCATCCTGGTCGGTGAGGGCTCGCCCGGCCGGGTGAAGGGTCTCATCGCGCAGGAGAAGAAGCGCGTGGCACGACTGGTCGGCGACACCCCGATCTACGAGGTCGTGGTCGGCAACGACGAGGGCCAGGTGGAGCTGTCGCAGTTGCAGAAGCATCTGTCGAAGCTGCCCCGCAACATCGACACCAAGCGCATGGATGCCATCGAGGGCCGACTGTCGGCGCTGAGCACCAAGAAGTCCGGTCCCGCGATGCCGAAGGGTCCGTTGCCGCCCGGCGCGAAAATGCGCAGCGTGCAGCGCACGATCCGCCGACGCTGACGAGAACGCGAACGAGAAGGGCCGCTCCCGATCACGGGAGCGGCCCTTCTCGTTGTGTCAGGTCGTCGTGTCAGGTCGTCTCCGATCCGCGCCTCGGAATCCGTCCACGCTTTCGGAATTCGCCCACGCTGCAGTGTGAGCGACTTCGTACTCACCGCGTCGATTGCCGGGACCGAAAGCCCTAGCGGCTGCGGACGACGGCGGTCTGGGTGGCCCGATCCTGCAGGCCGCGGTTGTCGAGGTCGGTGACCAGCGCGGGGGCGATGAACACGAGGAGCAGCTGACGCGACAGGGCGCGGATGATGCCGACCCGCACCGGAGCGTCGACCCGCGCGACCTGCAGGCCGGCGATGTACTGGCCGGGGGTGAACGAGAACAGCGTCACGCACAGGACGCCGACGACGAACCAGACGATCAGGGTGTAGGCGGACAGGTTCGAGCTCTCGAGCGGGTTCTCGCCGACGAGCAGCATCGCGACACCCATCGCAGTGAACCAGTCGATCATCAGAGCGAGCACACGCTTGCCCGTGGTGGCGAGCGATCCGGGTCCGTTCTGCGGGAGTCCGAGCAGCTGCCCGGGATAGTCCTGCTCGCGCTGCTGGTCCTTCGGCAGTGCCGCCGAGGGACCGGAAAGCCAACTGCCCGTCATCCGTGCCATGCGTCCAGGATAGGCTGTGCACCGCCCTAGAAGGGCGAGCCCGTGTACCGCCGGTGACCTTTACCACAACCTGTGCCCTCACCGCAGGACGACGCGAGGTGTAACACTGGCGAAACATGGGTTTGATGGGCGGGCAACACCGAGTCCATACCGTCTGCATTCGACGCAGGCGCCCATCACACTGGCGCGCACCGACTGAAGGAGCACAAGCGTGGCGTTCACCACGGCCGAAGAGGTCATCAAGTACATCGCGGACGAAAACGTCGAGTACGTCGATATCCGCTTCACCGACCTGCCCGGCATCGAGCAGCACTTCTCGATCCCCGCGAAGGCATTCAACCAGGATGTTTTCGAGGACGGCCTGGCCTTCGACGGATCCTCGGTCCGCGGCTTCCAGTCCATCCACGAGTCGGACATGCTCCTCCTCCCGGACGTAACCACCGCGCGTATCGACCCCTTCCGCGCCGCCAAGACCCTGAACGTCAGCTTCTTCGTCCACGACCCCTTCACCCGCGAGTCCTACTCGCGCGACCCGCGCAACGTCGCCCGCAAGGCCGAGGAGTACCTGAAGTCCACCGGCATCGCCGACACCGCGTTCTTCGGTGCCGAGGCCGAGTTCTACATCTTCGACTCCGTCTCCTACGACTCGAAGATGAACGGCGCGTTCTACGAACTCGACTCGATCTCCGGCTCCTGGAACACCGGCAACGAGTACAACGCCGACGGCACCCCGAACCGCGGCTACAAGGTGCGCCCGAAGGGTGGCTACTTCCCGGTCGCCCCGTACGACCACTACGTCGACCTGCGTGACGAGATCTCCACCAACCTGCAGCTCGCCGGCTTCGAGCTCGAGCGCGGCCACCACGAGGTGGGCACCGGCGGCCAGGCCGAGATCAACTACAAGTTCAACACGCTGCTCGCCGCGGCCGACGACCTGCAGCTGTTCAAGTACATCGTCAAGAACACCGCGTGGAAGAACGGCAAGACCGCCACCTTCATGCCGAAGCCGCTGTTCGGCGACAACGGCTCGGGCATGCACGTCCACCAGTCGCTGTGGAAGGACGGCAAGCCGCTGTTCCACGACGAGGCCGGCTACGCGGGCCTGTCGGACGTCGCCCGCTGGTACATCGGCGGCATCCTGCACCACGCGCCGTCGCTGCTCGCCTTCACGAACCCGACGATCAACTCGTACCACCGCCTGGTTCCGGGCTACGAGGCTCCGATCAACCTCGTGTACAGCCAGCGCAACCGCTCCGCCGCGGTCCGCATCCCGATCACCGGCAACAACCCGAAGGCCAAGCGCCTCGAGTTCCGCGCGCCGGACTCCTCGGGCAACCCGTACCTGAACTTCGCCGCGCAGATGATGGCCGGCCTGGACGGCATCAAGAACAAGATCGAGCCGATGGCTCCGGTCGACAAGGACCTCTACGAGCTCCCGCCGGAGGAGGCCAAGAACATCCCGCAGGCTCCGACGTCCCTCAACGCGGTCATCGACCGTCTCGAGCAGGATCACGAGTACCTCACCGAGGGCGGCGTGTTCACCACCGACCTGATCGAGACCTGGATCTCGCTCAAGCGCGAGCAGGAGATCGCTCCGGTCAACCTGCGTCCGCACCCCTACGAGTTCCAGCTGTACTTCGACTGCTGAGTCGCGTAGGTCGCTGACCACAGCGATTCACGAATCGGTCCGCTCGCCCTCTCCGGGCGAGCGGACCGATTCGTTTTTGCGCAGCTACCCGAACAAGGCTCGTGCGCGTTTCCGGTAGCTGGTGCTACCGGAAACGCGCACGGGTACGGGCGGTTACACCGGTTCGGGTTGCGGGACCTCGCGCGGTTCGGAGACCTGCTCGACCTCGTCGACCCGCTGCTGCTCTGCTCGCAGTCGCTGTCCGAGGACCGACTTGCGGCGACCGTAGGCGAAGTACACCACCACACCGATGGCCATCCAGGCGACGAACCGGATCCAGGTCTCGACGGACAGGTTCAGCATCAGCCAGCCGCAGGCGAGCACCGCGAGGATCGGCACCAGCGGCACCATCGGGACGCGGAAACCGCGCGGCAGGTCCGGACGGATCCGGCGGAGAACCATGACACCGATGCACACGAGCACGAACGCGAACAGCGTGCCGATGTTGACCATTTCCTCGAGCACACCCATCGGGAACACCGCGGCGAGGACGGCGACGACGGCGCCGACGATCAGGGTGATGCGCACGGGGACGCCCTTGTGGTTCGTGGTGGCGAGCTTCTTCGGCATGAGTCCGTCACGGGACATCGCGAACAGCACGCGGGTCTGGCCCAGCATCATCACCATCACGACCGTGGTGAGGCCGGCGAGGCCGCCGATGTTGATGGCCATCTGCGCCCACGTGATGCCGTGTGCCTCGAACGCGGTGGCCAGGGTGGCGCTGCCGTCACCCACGAGGGCGCTGCCGGTCCGCAGATCGGTGTACTTGACCATGCCGGTGAGCACCAGGGTGACGCCGACGTAGAGGACGGTGACGATGGCGAGCGATCCGAGGATGCCGCGCGGAAGCGACTTCTGCGGGTTCTTCGTTTCCTCGGCGGTGGTGGCGACGACGTCGAATCCGATGAAGGCGAAGAACACCAGGCTCGCCGCGGCGAGGAGGCCGTACCAGCCGTAGGTGCTGCCACCGGCGCCGGTCAGCGCCGAGAACAGGGACTGGTGGACGCCGGTCGCGGTGGTCTGCGTTTCCTCGGCCTGCGGAATGTACGGCGCGTAGTTGCTCGCCTTGATGTAGAAGACGCCGACGGCGATCACGAGCAGCACGACCGCGACCTTGATGGCGGTGACGACCGCAGACACCCGCGAGGACACCTTGGTACCGACGGCGAGGATGACGGTGATCGCACCGACGATGAGCAGTGCACCCCAGTCGAATGCGAGGGGCCCGAGATGCATCGTGGTGTGTTCACTGCCGCCGAACAATCCGCCGAGATACATGGACCACCCCTTCGCGACCACGGCGGACGCCAGGGCGAATTCGAGGATCAGGTCCCAGCCGATGATCCAGGCGACGAACTCGCCGAACGTCGCGTACGAGAAGGTGTAGGCGCTGCCGGCGACGGGAACCGTCGAGGCGAACTCCGCGTAACAGAGGGCGGCGAGGCCACAGGTGATGGCGGCGAGAACGAAGGCCAGCGAGATCGAGGGGCCGGCCACGTTCCCGGCGGTGCGGGCGGTGAGGGTGAAGATGCCGGCGCCGACCACGACGGCGACACCGAATACGGTCAGATCTTTCGCGGTGAGTTCACGCTTGAGCCTCGAACCGGGTTCATCGGTGTCCGCGATCGATTGCTCTACAGATTTGGTGCGCCAGATGCCGACTCCGGGCATGTTGTGCTCCTCGGTGTGGGTTGTATTGCCCCACCGGACCTCGTGGGTAGCCGGGGGCGTTCGCTCACAGATGGCGCTTCATGGTGCGTCGATGAGAGATTCTGTGAGCATTTCTATGCAGCAATCATGGCACCAGCGAGAATGGTGTCAATATCTTCTTCAAGAGCTATGCACTATGCTCAACTAGTGACCCGCATCACAGTGGAAAGGATGTCACCGTGCTCAGTCTCGACCGTCTCGACGCGGCCCTGCTCTCCGAGCTCACCGACAACCCTCGCGCCGGGATCGTCGACCTGTCGGCGAAGCTCGGCGTCGCACGCAACACCGTCCAGTCGCGCATCCGGAAGCTCGAGGAGTCGGGAGCCGTGACGGGATACCGGCCGGTCGTCGACCTGCCGAAGCTGGGCCTGCCCCTGCAGGCGTTCATCGGCGCCGAGCTGGTCCAAGCCCGTATGGGCCACGTGATCGCCGAACTGGAACGGTTCCCCGAGGTGCTCGAGGTGCACGCGACCACGGGCCGGGAGGACCTGCTGATCCGCATGGCCGCCCAGTCGCAGGAGAACCTGCTGCAGGTGCTCGAACGCATCCACTCGATCGAAGGCGTCGCACACACCACCACGACGCTGGCCCTGACGACGCCTGTGGCGTACCGGACGCAGCCTCTGCTCGATCAGCTCACCCGCGGTGCCGGGCACGGCCGTTCGACGCCGGTCGCGGACCTTCCCTGACGGCGACACACGGACGGACGCAACGAGGCAGGGGAGCCGCCGTAGCGACTCCCCTGCCTCTGTTTCGTATTACTGCATCGATGTCACGCTGCGTCGATGCGCTGCTCCGCGATCCGGTTCGCGGCGGCGCCGAGCCCGGTGCCCAGAACCCGTGCCATCTCGAAGATCTCGGAGGTGCGGTCGAAGATCGCCTCGACGTCGGAACGCACGGCCGCCGCGTCGAAACCGTCGACCTCGCCCGCCACCTGGATCAGGCCGCCGGCGTTGGCCACGTAGTCGGGCACCCACGTGATCCCCCGCTCCCCCAGCAGGTTTTCGACCTCGGGGGACGCGAGCTGGTTGTTCGCCGCGCCGCACACGAGCCGCGCGTCCAGGGACCGGGCCGTGACCGGCGAGAGCGTGCCGCCCAGCGCACACGGCGCGTAGACGTCCAGCGGCGCCTCGACGACACTGTCGGCGACCCGCACGTTCGGGAAGTCCGCGACGACGCGTTCGATCGCGGCCGGATTCACGTCGGAGACCACCACGTGGGCGCCGTCCGCGGCGAGCAGGTCGACAAGCGAATACCCGACCTTGCCGAGACCCTCGACGCCGACGACACGTCCGTCGAGATTCGGTGCGCCCCAAACGTTCTCGGAACCGGCACGCATCGCCTGGAACACGCCGAGCGCGGTGAGCGGGGAGCTGTCCCCGGATCCACCGGCCGCAACGGTCCGGCCGACCGCGTGGGCGGTGCTGCGGCCGACGACGTCGAGGTCGGAGGCGAAGGTTCCCACGTCGGCGGCGGTGATGTAGCGACCGCCGAGGGAGTCGACGAACCGGCCGTACGCGGCGAGCAGCGCCTCGGTCTTGTCCGTGGTCGGGTCGCCGATGATCACGGCCTTGCCGCCACCGAGGTTGACGCCGGAGACCGCCGCCTTGTAGGTCATTCCCCGCGAGAGGCGCAGCACGTCGTCGAGCGCCTGCCGCTCGTCGGCGTACGGGTAGAAGCGGGTGCCGCCGAGCGCGGGTCCGAGTGCGGTGGAATGGATCGCGATGATCGCGCGGAGCCCGGTCGCGGCGTCCTCACAGAACACGACCTGTTCGTGCGGGCGATCCGACAGGTTGCGGGACCGGCCGAAGACTCCTGCTGCGGTGTCCTCGAGGGGGCGGATGACGGTGGGGGTGCTCACGCGACGGATTCCTTTCGGGCGGTGGGGATCTGGGAGGTTTCGGGGGTCTGTGCCGACGGGGCGTCGATGCCGAGTTCGGCGAGCTGGGCGCGGTAGCGCTCGATCGAGCGCAGCTTGACGTCCTCGTAGCCGCGGACGGTGTCGGCCAGGTCCGCGATGCGGACCGCGCGGTCGTAGGTGTCCTCGTTCAGGTCTGCGGCGAGACCCAGGACGGTGTCGGTGTAGTGCGCGAGCAGCTCGCGTTCGACCTTGCGCACGTGGGCGTAGCCGAAGGGATCGAGCCGGGTTCCGCGCAGCCTCTTGCCCTTCGCCAGGAGACGCAGTGCCACATGGGTTCTGGGTCCGAAACCGACCTTCTTCTTGCGGCCGAGTGCCCGGAGGACCGGCGGGTGCAGGCGGTAGGTCAGGTCCGCTCCGTCGGGCACCTGCGCGTTCACCTCGTCGAGGAAGGCCGGATCGACGAGCATCCGCGCGACCTCGTATTCGTCCTTGTAGGCGGTGAACTTGAACAGCCCGCGGGCGACCGCCTCGGAGAACTCGGTGCGGTCGGTGACGCGACGCTCGGCTTCCCAGACGGACTGCACCTGCTCGATGTACCGGGCGGCCAGGCGGCGGCCCTGGTAGTCGATCAGCGCGGCGGCACGGATCCGGACCAGGCGCAGCACCTCACCGTCGAACGTGGTGCCGGCCAGCAGCTCCTCCGGGACGACGGTCCCGGAACGCTGCGCGCGGACCGGCTCGGTCGCCGCGGCGAACGCGTCGGGATCGGCAACCGCCGCGCGTCCCCAGCGGAACGCCGCGATGTTCGCCGCGACCGCGACACCGTTGAGCTCGATGGCCTCCTCGATGGCCTCCGCGGGGATCGGCAGGCCGCCGAGCTGATGCGCGGCACCGACGACGAGGAAGTTCGCGGCGGCAGTGTTCCCGAACAGGGCCTGTGCGGCGGCGAGGGCGTCGAACGAGGCGAGCCGGGCGGTGGCGGCCTCGAGCCGCGACAGCAGCTGCTCCTCGTCGGGGTGGCGGATCGACCGGTCGTACACCATGTCCCCGGTGGGGGTGCGGCTCGTCGACGCGACCGCGACGGTGGTGGCCGCATCGGCGTAGGCGAGGTTCTTCGCATCGGCCGCGGTGAGCAGGTCGAGGGCCAGCAGGCAGGACGCACCGCCGGTGCCGACGCGGTTGCCCGGTTCGAGCTCGTCGGGGGCGAACCGCAGGTGCGAGACCACCGGTCCGGCCTTCTGGCTCATACCGATCTGGTCGAGGGATTCGACCTCGAAGCCGGCACGCATCGCCGCGGTCGCGAGAACCTGGTTGACGGTGACGATGCCGGTTCCGCCGATTCCGGCGAGAAACACGTTGCGGGTGCCGGCGACCGCCGTCTCGACGTCGGGCACGGCGGGCGGTGTCGGTGCGGTGCGCTTCTCGGTCTTGCGGGTGGGGTCGATCTCGACGGTGACGAACGACGGGCAGTCGCCGTCGAGGCACGAGTAGTCGGTGTTGCAGGAGGTCTGGTCGATGCGGGTCTTCGAACCGAACTCGGTGTCGACGGGCTGCACCGACAGGCAGTTGCTCTTGACGCCGCAGTCGCCGCAGCCCTCGCACACCGCCTCGTTGATCACGACGCGGGTCGTGCGGGTCGGCAGGGTGCCGCGCTTGCGCTGACGTCGCGCGTCGGCGGCGCAGTGCTGGTCGTAGATGAGCACGGTGACGCCAGCAACCTCGCGCAGCACGCGCTGTGCTTCGTCGAGGCGGTCGCGGTGCCAGACCGTGACGCCGCGGGCGAGCTTGCGCTTGCGATGCCGCTTCGGTTCGTCGGAGCAGATGATGATCTGCTTGACGCCCTCGGTGGTGAGCTTGTGGGTGAGCGCGGGAATGGTCAGCGCACCCTCGGCGTCCTGCGCGCCGGTCATGGCGACGACGTCGTTGTAGAGCAGCTTGAAGGTGATGTTCACGCCGGCCGCGACGCACGCCTGGACGGCGAGCTGACCGGAGTGGAAATACGTTCCGTCACCGAGGTTCTGGAACATGTGACCGACGTCGGTGAACGGGGCCTGACCGATCCACTGGGTGCCCTCACCGCCCATCTGGGTCAGCCCGGTGACCGCACTGTCGGCGCGGCCGGACATCGTGACGAGCGCGTGGCAGCCGATGCCGCCGCCGCCGATCGATCCTTCCGGCAGCGCGGTGGAACGGTTGTGCGGGCAGCCGCTGCAGAAGTAGGGAGTGCGGGTGGCCGAGAGCACCTCAAGCGGGAGCTGCGGCAGCGGCGCGGGGCCGAGGTCCACATGCCCCTTCAGGACGCGGCGCAGCGGCCCGCGGATCCGGCCGGCGGTGAGTTCGCCGTCCACCGGGACGAGTCGCCGTCCGTCGGCGTCCTTCTTGCCGACGATGACCGGCGCCGATTCGGTTCCGTAGAGGATCTCGCGGATCTGGGTTTCGACGAAGGCGGTCTTGTCCTCGACGACGACGATGCGCTCGAGCCCGTCGGCGAACTCACGGACCATGTCGGGTCCGATCGGGTACGGCATGCCGATGCGCATCAGCCGGATGCCGGCTTTGTGCAGGTCGGCGTCGGTGACGGACAGGTCGAGCAGGGCCTGCCGCAGCGCGTCGAAGGTGGTGCCGGTCGCGACGAGGCCGATGCGGGCATGGGCGGGATCGACCTCGATGACGTCGAGCGCGTTGGCCTTGCCGTAGGCCTGGACCATCGCCCAGCGCGGCCCGTACAGGTCGGCTTCGGCGATCACACTGTCGACCGGCGCGGCCATCGGGCGCTGCTTGTAGACGAACGGCTTCCCTTCCCAGGAGATTTCGGGAACGGTGATCTCGGTGTCCGCGACCGACCCGTCGACGCTCCAGGCGCCGTCGGCGACATCCGCGACGATCTTGAGTGCGACGACGCACCCCGAGGCCCGCGAGAGGGCGACGCCGTGCAGGCCCATCGTGACGATCTCGGCGGCGTTGCGCGGGAAGAGCACCGGGATGCCGAGGGCGGCCAGGGACCGCTCGCTGACGGCGGGCACGGTCGAGGACTTGGACGCGGGGTCGTCACCGACCATCAGCAGCACACCGCCGGTCGGTGAGACGCCGTACATGTTGGCGTGCCGCAGCGCGTCGGTGGCGCGGTCGAGGCCGGGGCCCTTGCCGTACCAGACGCCGACGACGCCGTCGTGCGTCGGCGTGCCCGCTCCGAGGTCCGCCTGGCTGCCCCACACCGCCGTCGCGGCGAGTTCCTCGTTGAACCCCGGGGTGAACGTGATGTCGTGTTCGGCGAGCACCTTCGGCATGCCGTGCAGCAACTTGTCCAGGCCGCCGAGCGGGCTTCCGGGATACCCGGAGACGAAGGTCGCCACGCGACGGCCCTCGCGGATGTCCCGCACGTGCTGTTCGACGAGCTGCCGGGCAATGGCCTGCACACCCGTGAGCAGGACCGTTCCGGAGCCGGAGCGGTATCGGTCGTTCAGATCATAGGGAAGGCTGTCGCTTTCACGGACCGCGATCTCGGTCATCGCACACCACCGTTCCTTTGCGACATCCGTTGTGCAGTGTCGCTCGAGTCACATCAATTGGTGCAGCAATAATCTCCATTCCTGATTCAATCCGTCAACAGCATCGACAACAACTGAGCATTTTGATCGATTGTGACGCGTACCACACCCCCGTGGTGGTCACGGTGCTCAGAGCACTACCGGGCGACGCCGATCGCGTCGAGTGTCGAGGAGAGCCGTTCGAGGACTCGCACCGTCTCGGCGAAGCCCTCGGCACCGAGCGCGCCGGCCAGCCGCGCGGCGAGTTCGGCGTGTGCCGGACCGATACGTTCGATCGCCGCGCGGCCCGCCGCCGTGGGTGCGACCAGCTTGGCCCGGCGGTGCGCCGGGTTCGGGGTGTACTCCGCGAGCCCCTGATCGACGAGCAGATCCGCGATGCGCTGTACCGACTGCCGCGTGATGCCCATCGCGCGAGCGATTCCGGCGACCGGAAGCGGCTCGTGCAGGACGGCGCCGAGCACCTGCCAGCGGGCCGCGGTCAAACCGGCCGGTTTCGCGAGTTCCTCGGCGGCCGAGAGGAACTGGCCGTTGAGACGGAAGACGCTCAGCGCGGCCCGGCTGAGCAGATCCTGTTCGGCACGGCTCACCGGTCGCCGCCCGCCGCCTCTTCGGCCGCCTCGAGGATCGGGAAGGCGGACGCGTCGGAGTCGTGGAACAGGCGGTACCACGCGTCGAGGACCTCACCCTCGTACACGCCGAGAAGGCCGAAGATCTCGCGGGCGAACGCCACCGGTTCGGTCCCACCGGCGGTGACGAGGATGCCGTCGGTGACGGCATCGGCCTCGACATAGCGACCCGCGCCCCCGTAGCCGGTGGCGGCGAGGTAGAAGGACACGTTGCTGGTGTGATCGCGGTCGTCGAGCAGGCCTTCGCGGGCGAGTCCGGCGGTGGCGCCGCAGATCGCCGCGACGGGCACGCCGGTGTCGAGGAATTCGCGGGCGAGGCGTGCGTACGGGGCCAGTTCGTCGCCGGTATCCCACAGGTCGGCGCCGGGAAGCACGAGCAGGGCGGCGGCGTCGGGGCTGACCTCGTCGAGGGCCAGATCCGGGACGATGCGGATGCCGGCCATGGTCGTGACCGGCTCACGACTCGGCCCGACGGCCCGGATCGTGTAGCCGGCCCGGGCCAGGTGAGCGACGGCATGGCCGGGTTCCCAGTCGGCCAGGGTGTCGTAGACGGCGAGGAACACTGTGCCGAGCGTGGGTGTCATGGCAACCTCCGATGTCGTTCATCGATATGTCAGCATCCTGTCAATTAGACAGGGTGCTGTCAATAACAAGTTGCCGAAGTCCCCGCCACCTCCACAGACCCGGAGGTACGATTTGTGACGTAACGCACATTCGTCGCAACGGCCCGCGACGAATACACCCCGATGAGCACCGGATCGCGTCCACACCTCGGCGGCCACGTCGACAGGCGTGACCCGATCCTTCGGTGCGCATCCGGTTCGCCGCACAGCGCGGGGCACTGCGGCGACCCGCCCCGTCGCCCGGCTTTCCTTGCCGGGTCCGCATTTCGAACCGGCATCGTCTCCGGAAGGACGTTGTCATGCGCAGAACCCTGACCGCCGCGGTTCTCGCGGCCACCGCCGCACTCACCCTCGGCACCGGAGTTGCATCCGCCGAGTGGTTGTACGAGGACATCCTCGTCGTCGGAATCCCCAACGTCGTAGGCATGAGCGAGCAGGACGCCGTCGCCACCCTCGAATCACAGGACATCCCGTACACCATCACCAACAAGTCCGGCAGCGCGCTGACCGTGTGCAACGTCACCGAGCAGCGGGACAAGGGGTTTTACACCGAGATCCGTCCCGAATGGGATTCGACGGACCAGGAATGGGACTACGTCGAGTACAAGATCTGGCGGGGTCTCGGTCTCACCGTCGTCTGTAACTGACGGGCGCACGCCACGTTTGCAGCGTCGGCAGCACACGGCTGCCGGCGCCTTTCGGCGTGGGCAGCTTGCCTGGGTGAGCGGGTTAGGTTTACCTTTACTACTTAAGGTTCACCTTATTCGGACGAACCCGGCGAGCCCGGCCCGCGACACCGTCGCGGAGACCGGACCCGTGCCCCGGAAGCCAACACCAGGAAGCAACAGTGCCCCAATCGAACCGGCCGCCCTCCACCACCGACGAGCCCACCGCGATCGCCGCTGTCCTGCACGTGACGATGGGCACCGAAAACCTCGCCGGCGAACCCGGAACCGGACCCCGCGTCGGTCAGGTCGACGTCTACAACCTCCCCTACGTCGACCTCACGACAGTGCGGGGCCTGATCATCGGCGGCGGTGTCGACCAGATCTTCCTCGAGCGCAACCGAGATCTGCTCACCGGATTCGTCACCCGCGGCGGCCGCGTCGCCGTCATGGGTCACGCGTTGACGGATTTCCTTCCCGGCCTCGGGGTGTGGCGCAAGCTCGCCTACACCGGCCCGAAGGACCTCGCGATCACGCTCGGCGATCCGCACCCGGTGTGGGACGGTGTCGACCCTGCCGACCTGAGTTTTCGCAAGGGCGTCACCGGCTTCTACGCGCGCGGCTACGTCGACAAGATCCCCGACGATGCGATCGTCACGACCCGCATCGGCCGACACGCGCTGCCCCTCGACTTCGTCTACCCGCTCGGCGACGGCCAGGTGCTCGTCCACGGCGGGAACGACCTGACCGGCTGGAAGAACGACCCGAACACGTCCGCGCGGATGACACCGCAACTGATCGATTGGCTGACGCAGCGATGACCACCGCCGAACCCTTCTCCCGCACCGACATCGCACCCCTGCGGAGCCGGCGCCTGGCCATCGTCCACGGCGGGTCCTACCCCCATCTGCAGACGATGAAGGACCCGGCGGTGCTTGCCTACCAGCCGGACTTCCACTACCTGGCCGACCTCGCCGACGGCGATCTCGACGGCTACTCGACGGTGATCGTCGCCGACCGGTTGCATCCCGGACTCGTCGCCCGCCACGCCGATCGGTTCCGCGCGGTCGCCGAGCGCGGCGACACGCTCGTCGTCCTCGGCGAGAACGGCGTCCACACCTGGCTTCCCGGCGTGGAATGGGAACCGCGGCCGACGAACTTCTGGTGGTGGCTCCACGGTGAGGACCCGCTGATCCGCACCCGCAGCCACGACCACGGGGCATGGGCGTACCTGAGCACCAAATCCGTCATCTGGCATCACCACGGGTTGCTCCGCACCGAAGCGGACGTGGTCCCGCTCGTGGTCTCCGAGGAACCCGATGCCGAGGGCAATCCGCACGACGCGGGCATGATGCTCTACGAGGACACCACTTCGACTGCGGGCCGTCTCATCGTCACGACCCTCGATCCGACGTACCACCACGGCAGCAACTTCATGCCGGGCGCGACGCGGTTCCTGTACTCGCTGTTGCGCTGGGTCGACAACACCTGACGCTCCGCGCACGATCGGGCCCGCGTTCTCTTTCAGGGTGTGGGCGACGAGGGCGTTGGCGTGTCCGTGGCCCATGCCGTGGTCGACCTTGAGCCAGTTCACCAATTCCATGTGCTTGGTCAGATCCGACTCGCGGATCATCGTCTTCCACTCCTCGATCGGGCGACCGTATTTCTTCTCGATCGACGGAAAGTACGACTCCGGGCCTTTCGCCTTCTCGGTCATGGGCGAAGATTAACGGGACCGTCGGACATCGTCGGCCCGATCGGTGAAATCCACCGCGGTGCACGTCAGTTCACGATGTCGTAGACCTCGTCCGCGGGTGCAGCGAGCAGCCGATCGGCCATCTCCTGCTTGAGCACCGTCAGGCGTGCTTCCTCGTCGTCGGTGCGGTCGGCCTTGCGCCCGAGGGTGATGAACTCGTCGGTGACGAAGCCGTCGCGGATCTCGAGCCGCACGGTCCGGTCGCGGTAGGTCAGCACGAACACGTACCGCTCCAGCGTCTGCCCGCGATCGCGGCGCTCGAGTTCCGCGTCGACGGTGAACCGCCCGTCGGTCACAGCCCGGGTCACCGCCTCGAACGTGTCGCGCACGCCGGGACCGCGGTGCGCGGTGGCGACGCTGATCTCGCGGCGCTCCGCGGGCGCGTCGGGACTCAGCACCGGCAGCGCGCGTTCGAGGACTTTCACCGCGTGTGCAACTCCGCCCGGGAATCCCGGGCCGTGGTACTTCATGACGTCGTCGACGGTGAAATCGATGACGGTGCCGTTCTCGGCGACGGCGATGGTTTCGGACATCGGGACATCTCCTGGTGTGAGTCGGGTTGCAGCGGAATCGGGTTCAGACACCGGACACGGCACCGACGAGGGCGGCGGTGTATTCGTGTGCCGGGTCGGCGAGAACGGTGTCGGCGCGGCCGGCTTCGACGATGCGCCCGCCCTGCATCACGACGATGTCGCGGCAACTACGGGCGGCCAGCGCCAGATCGTGGGTGATGTGGACGACGGCCATGTTCTCGGAGACGGCGAGTTCGCCCATGAGGTCGACGATCTCGAGTCGCAGCGACGCGTCGAGACCACTGGTCGGTTCGTCGGCGAGCAGCAGTTTCGGCCTGGTCACCAGCGCCCGTGCGAACGCCACCCGCTGACGCTGCCCACCGGACAGCTCGTGCGGGTAGCGCTGCAGGAAGCTCTCGGCGGGACGCAGGTGCACGGATTCGAGCGCCGCGACCGCGGCCTGCCGGCGGCTGTCCCGGTCACCGATACGGTGGATCACCATCGGCTCGGCGACGATGTCCCCCACCCGCAGGGTCGGCGGCAGCGACGCGTACGGGTCCTGGAAGACCAGGTGCATCCCCTTGCGCGCCGCGCGGCGCCGGCGCTGCGGCACCGCGGTCAGGTCGACTCCGTCGAAGACGATCCGTCCCGCGGTCGGGGTCACCAGGCCGGCGACCGCCCGTGCGACGGTGGATTTCCCGGCTCCGGAGCCACCCACCAGCGCGACGGAATCACCGGCGGCGACCTGCAGGGTCACGTCCGTGATCGCGGGCTTGCCGTCGAATGCGACCGAAAGCGATGCGATGTCGAGCAGTGCACTCACGAGAAGACCTCCTGAAGTGACGGACGCAGCCGGGGCGCCGATTCGACGAGTTTGCGGGTGTACGGGTGCGTGGGCGACCCGACGACCTGCTCGGCGGTACCGATCTCGACGAGTTCGCCGTCCTTCATCACCGCGATACGGTCGGCGATTCGCTCGACAACCGGCAGATTGTGGGTGACGATCAGCAACGCGAGGGATCGGCGCACCCGCAGCTCGTCGAGCAGCGCAAGAACCTCGGCCTCGCGCAGCACGTCCAGTCCGCTGGTCGGTTCGTCGGCCACGAGCACGTCCGGTTCGTTGGCGAGCGCCATCGCGATCACGACGCGCTGACGCATGCCGCCCGAGAGCTGGTGCGGGTAGGCGTCGACCCTGTCGGCCTCGAGACCCACGTCGGCCAGGAGCTCGAGGGTGCGTTCCCGCGCCTGGGCTCTCGTGCACGAGCGGTGGGCGAGGACGGCTTCGTCGATCTGGGAGCCGATCGTGTAGACGGGGTCGAGGGCGCTCAGCGCCTCCTGCGGAATCAGGGCGATGCGGTTGCCGCGCAGGCCCCGGAGTTCCGCGGGGCTCATCCCGGCCACGTCGCGGCCGTCGACCCGCACCGCCCCGGAAACGATCTGCGCGGCCGGGGGCAGCAACCCCATCGTGGCCGCCGCGACCGTCGACTTGCCGCTGCCGGATTCCCCGACGAGGGCGACGAGTTCTCCTGCGCCGACGGTGAATCCGACTCCCGTGGCGCCGCGCCCGTCCTGACCGTAGACGACGGTGAGGTCGTCGATCACCAGCGGTGCTCCCGCATCGACATCCGGATCGACCGGAGCCGGTGCGGTGGCGGCCTTCTTCCGGGATCGCTTCGCCGGCAGGAGGATCGGGTGGGATCGCTCCTCGATGGCATTGCCGAGCAACGCGAATGCGAGCACGGTGACGGCGATGGCCACACCCGGCGGGATCACCCACCAGATCCAGGCGTCGGTCAGGAAGGCACTGCGCGCGTGCGCCATCGACAGCATCGATCCCCAGCTCGCGGCGGAGATGTCGCCGAGTCCCAGGAACGCGAGCGATGCTTCGAGCAGCACCGCAGTCTTGATGGTGAGCACGAACTGCGGGACCACCAGCGGCACGACCGACGGGGCGATATGACGCCACAGCACGTACCCGGGACCGGCGCCCATGGCGCGTTCGGCCTGGATGTGATCGCGTTCGCGCAGTGTGAGGACCTGTGCGCGCAATTCGCGGGCCAAACCCGCCCACAACACCGCCGAGATGACCATGATCTGAGTGCGCAGACCGGGTCCGGCGAAGACGCCGATGACGATGGTCAGCGGCAGCACCGGCAGCGCCAGCACGACGTCGACGATGCGCATCAGCACGGTGTCGACGACGCCGCGCGCATATCCTGCGACGACCCCGACGATCGTGCCGACGGCGGTGGCGATCACGGCCGCGACGATCCCGACGAACAGCGAGATGCGGGCGCCGTGGATCAGCATCGACAGCAGGTCGTGGCCGACGTCGTCGGCGCCGAGCCAGTGCTCGGCGGACGGCGCCGCGAACGGGCGCGTCACCCGTTCGGTGGGGTCG
>NZ_JADZGH010000056.1:40507-52211 GCF_015865005.1 Rhodococcus sp. CX | reverse complement strand
ACGGTGCGGAAATCGCGCACAGCAGCAGCGCACCGAGCAGTACCGCGCCGACGAGCGCGAGGCGCTGGGACCGGGTTCGGGTTCCGACGATGGTCAAGCGGTTGACGTTCATACGGCTACCTCGGTGCGTCCTTCGGCCGCGGTCCGGTCGCGGCGCACCCGCGGATCGAGCAGCGGATAGGTCAGATCGGCCAGCAGGTTCGCCGCGACGATGCCGACGGTCGCGAGCAGGAACGCACCCTGCAGCAACGGATAATCGCGGGCGGTCACCGCGTCGTAGGTGAGTTTGCCCAGCCCCGGATACGCGAACACCGACTCGACGACGACCGCGCCGGACAGCAGCACACCGACCGTCAGGGTCAGGGTCGTGTAGACGGGCAGCACCGCGTTGCGCAGCGCGTGCCGGATCGCCACCCGGAACTCCCCGAGTCCCTTGGCCCGGGCGAGCCGGATGAACGGTTCGTCGAGCACGCCGATCATCGAGGCCCGGGTCATGAGGAAGAATCCGCCGATGCTCGCGATGGTCAGCGTCGCGACGGGAAGGACCATCCGCGAGGCGACTTCTGCGAGCCATTGCCCGCCGGTCGCGGTGATCGTCGCGGCCCCGTAGGACGGGAACCAGCCGAGCGTCACCGAGAACACGGCGATGAGGATCATGCCCACCCAGAATGCGGGCATCGAATCCACCACGAGGACACCGACAACCGTGCCGGTCTCCTTCGCGGTGCCGCGTCGCCACGCGGCCCACGCGCCGAGCAGGGTGCCGATCACGAAGGCCAGCACCATCGAGATGCCGACCAACGCGACCGTCCAGGACAGCTTCTCCCCCAACACGTCGAGAACAGGCCTGTTGTACTGCACGGACATCCCGAGATCTCCCCGCAGCAGCCCCGACCAGAACGAGAGGTACTGCTCGAGGATCGGCCTGTCCAGGCCGTAGCCGGCGCGGAGTTCCGCGAGGTACTTCTCGCCGAGGCCCTGCAGTTCGCCGACGTAGAGGTAGCCGACCGGATCACCCGGTGCGAGGTGCGGCAGTGCGAAGTTCAGCGTCACCGCCGCCCACAGCACGAGGGCGTACTGCCCTGCTCGGCGCAGAATAACCATCGATCAGTCCTGCGGCGCTTCCGCGTTCGCGGCGGCGACGACGTCCGCCGGCAGGAACGACCACTTGTGGACGATGCCGTAACCGGGGGTCTCGACCCAGCCCGAGAAGCTTTCGGCGTCGTAGGCCCAGGTCTCCTCTGCGTAGTACAGGGGAAGGGTCGTGGGCTGACTGTTGATCAGCTTCTGGATCTCCTTCAGGACCACAACACGGTCGTCGTAGTTGTCGGTGGCACGCCACTTCTCGTACAGAGCGTCGTATTCCGGGTAGGCGATCTTCGGGGAATCCCACAGGTAGCCGGAGCGGTGCGACATGATCAGCTGCGTCGGGTCGGCGGTCCCGTGCGGGACGATGTCGTTGATCAGGAAGTCGTATTCCTTGTTGGACGACGCACTCGACAGCGAACCCGCCTCGAGGGGCTCGACGACGACGGCGAATCCGGCCTCGCCGAAGTCCTCGACGAACAGTTCGGCGGCACGGACATGCTGCGGATTGCCGCCGTTGACGACCAACTTGAACGGAGCAGGCTTCTCACCGGCCGGGTTCTCGCGGAGGCCGTCTCCGTCGACGTCCTTCCATCCGAGGGAGTCGAACAAGGCGGCGGCCTGCGCAGGGTCGTACGGGGTGTCGGCGTCGGGATCGGCGAACGGTGCATCCGGGTGCACGTAGCCCTGGGTGCTGGGTCGCCCCTTCCCCAGCGCGACGATGTCGAGCATCTTGTCGCGGTCGAACGCGAAGCCCAGAGCCGTGCGGAAATCGGCCTGGGCGAAGGGTTCACGGGTGAAGTTGATTCGCAACTCGGTGAAACCCAGCGGATCCACGTCGATGGTGCCGATGTCGTTCGACGCGGTGAACTGATCGACCAGCTCGGGAGGCAGCGCCCGGTCGACGGCGTCGACCTGCCCGGAGCGAAGCGCGGTGAATGCGGCGGAGGAGTCGGCGATCACCGGCATGATCAGTTCGTCGACGGTCGGTGCGCCCGCGAAGTAGTCGGCGTTCGCCTCGAAGCGGTATCCGGTCGTGGGGTTGTAGTCGACGAGCTTGAAGGGGCCCGTGCCGACCGGCAGATCGGTGACTTCCTTGACCTTGGCCGGGTCGACGTTCGCCCACACATGTTCGGGCAGGATCGGCAGGTCGGCGAGCGTCACGGTGCCGAGTTCCGGGCACGAGTAGTCGCAGACGAACCGCACCGAGTGCTCTCCGGTGACGTCGATCGTCGAGATCGACGGAACATCGTTGACGTGGTGGGTGAACCGCCCGGTGGGCGCGGCGTGCATGAAGTGGAAGCTGAACACGACGTCGTCGGGTGTGAACGCCTCACCGTCGTGCCAGGTCACGTCGTCGCGCAGGTCGACGTCCCAAGTCGTGGGGTTCACTTGGCGCACGCCGGTGGCGAGCCACGGCTGCGGTTCCGCGACGTACGGCGACGGCGAGAGGAGCTTGTCGTAGACCAGCTCGGTCATCTGGTCGGTCTGGCCGACGAAGATGTTCAGCGGACCGCTGTCCTTGGCGACGGCGACGGTGAGCGAGTCCGCGGTTGCCGGACCGGACGCGGCGTCCGTGGTGTCGCCGGAGCCGCAGGCGGCCACGAGGAGCGCGGGCGCAAGAACGAGGGGTAAGGCGTGAGAGCGCCGAACGGTGCGCGTCAACTGCATGTCACTCTTCTCTGATTCGGACTGAGGTCTGGCTTACCTTACTTTGGGCAACCTACATTAACAATCAATTACTGACCAGTCCGAATTTCCGCAACCCAAAAGGCCACCACTACCGGGACCGGGGTCCCAGCCGTGGTGGCCTCGTCGCAGCGCGACTCAGAGTTCGCGGAAGCGCGGAATCAGATGCTCGGCAACGTTCTTCGCCTCGTCGATCAGAGGCCAGCCGGCGAGGATCAGCGTCGTCAGACCCGTTCGGTCGTGCAGCGCCCGCACGTGCCCCGTGATCTCGTCCGGCGTTCCGGCGTAGTACACCGCCGACGACCCGGTCGCGAAGATGTCGAGCGGCGACCACGCCGTGATGCCGGCGTACAGGCCGTCACCGAGATACAGGTCCTTCGGCTCGGGCAGGCGGCCGGCGTTGATGGTGTCGACCCAGCCCTGCCGCTGCGCGTCGCGCGCGGTGAACGTCTTGAGGTCCTGCTTGCCGCCCGTGCGACGGCGTACCGCCTTGTCCAGGACGTCGGTGATCCGATCGATCCCGGCCTTCTCGAACAGGGACCGGAACCGGTCCAGGGCCTCGGCCTGCGTCGGCCGGACGATGACGCCGGAGAGGGCACCGAAGTCGGTGAACTCCCTCCCCTCGGCGGCCGCGGACTCTCGTGCCGCGGTGAACTTGGACTCGACGAACGCCGTCTCACGCAGCATGACCAGGTACGCGTCGAGCACCTTGCCGGAATTCTGCAGTCCCGCAGGCGAATCCCCGGTCCCCCACAGCGGAACGCTGTGGTCCTCGCTCGGCGCGTCGATCCGCAGCGGCGTGTTCGGGAAGTTCGACTCGGTGCCCTCGGCGTAGATCCGCCGGAAGTCCGCCCAGTACTTCTCCCCCAGTTCGTACCGCCGGTCGTGCTCGACGTTCATGTCGTACTTGGTGAGGATGTTCTCGCGGCCGTTGACGGAGTTGATCATCAGGCGGCCACCGCTGAACGCGTCGAACGTCAGCGCCTTCTCCGCGAGCAGACGCGCCGGCGTCATGTTCGCGTAGATCGCGACGAGGAACTTCATGCGCGTGGTGTGCGCGGCCGCCCAGGTCGCCGAGATGAACGGATCGTTCGGCCACGTCGCGACGAGCGCGCCGTCGAACCCGCCGTTGTCGATCGTCTTCGCCAGTTCGATCTGCCGCTGCCCGTCGACCGGATACAGCCCGCCCGGGCTCCACGGGTAGTCCCCGTCGGCCTGGGTGAGATACCAGAAAGTCTTGATGCCCATCGGTTTTCGTCCTCAGTTCGAAAGTTCGAGCGCCTCGATGCGGGCGCGGGCCCGCAGCGTGTCGGCATCGACCGCGTACAGCGCGTCGAGATAGGCAACGGCGAACGATCCCGGGCCCGTGGAGTTCTCCTCGGCGATCTCGGCGGCGACCGCGACATGCGCGTGCGCGGCGGCCAGACCGATCAAGGGGGTCGGCGCCACCGCCAGGTAGGCCGCGACCAGGCCGCCGAGCGAGCAGCCGGTGGAGGTCACGCGCGGAAGCATCGCGCTGCCTCCGGCGATGCGCACCCCGGTGATCCCACCCTCGCGGTCACGTCCGACCAGGTAGTCGACGGGTCCGGAGGCCGAGACGGCGTCGGCGTGCTCGAGCAGCGCCAGCGCCGCTGGGACCGCGGCGGCAGCCTCGTCGGCGCTGTCGACGCCGCGGGTGTCGCCGCCCAACCCGGCGAGCGCGATGATCTCCGAGGCGTTGCCCCGGATCGCAGTCGGGTGCAGGGCAAGCAGATCGGCGGCCAGACCGGTGCGCCACGGCAACCCGCCGACGCCGACCGGGTCGAGGACCCACGGGGTTCCGGCCTCGCGCGCGGCACCGGCGGCCTCGGTGAACGCGGCGGCGGTGCCGTCGTCCGGGGTGCCGAGATTGACCAGCACACCGCCGGCGATCCGGGCGAATCCACCGGCCTCGTGGGCATTGTCGATGTGGGCGTTGCTGGCACCGGCCGCGAGCAGCACGTTGGTCAGGAAGTTGGCGGAGACGATGTTCGTCAGCGACTGCACCAGCGGCACCTGGGCACGCAGCGCCTCGAGCGCGGCGGCCACATCGTCGACGGTGGGGGCGTTCGTCGTGGTAGTCACAGAAGTTCCTGTCGGAGAGGGGAAGTCGGTTTCGGGACGATCAGGAGCGGCGACATCGCGTCATGTGTCACCCTCCCGGTCCTCGGAAGGCGCGGCCGTGACCATGGGCAGTGCGGGATCCGCCGTCCATTCCTCGAGCGATCCGTCGTACACGGCCAGGTCGTCGAACCCCACGCGCACCAGCGCGAGGGCGACCAGGCAGGCCGAGACACCGCCGCCGCAGTAGAGGACCACCGGGCGCTCGGAATCGGCGAGCACCGCCTCGGCCTCCGCGGACACCTCCTCGTCCGGCCGCAGCAGCCCGTCGTCGAGCAGACCCTTCGCCGGCAGGTTGAGACTGCGCGGGATGTGGCCGCGCCGCGAGTAGCGAGTCGTCGCGGTGCCCGCGAACTGTTCCGGGTCGAGCGCGCAGACCAGCGTGCCGGGGGCATCGCCCGCGCTGATGGACAGTACGGCGTCGCGGTCGCGCCACAGGCCGTGATCGGTCGGCTGTGCCCACCGTTCGGTCGCCGGGCGCGGCTCCGCCGCACCGGTCTCGACGGGCAGTCCGAGTGCAGTCCAGCGGGCGAGTCCGCCGTCGAGGACCCGCGCGGCGATCCCGATGTTGCGCAGCATCCACCACAGTCTCGCGGACCAGGTGTTCGTGCCCTGGTCGTACACCACGATCTCGGCGTCGGGTGCGATACCGAGGTTCGCGAGAGCGTGCGCGAGCCGGGCGGGTGCCGGACGGGTGAAGTGCAGGTTGGCGTCGACGGCACTGAAATCGCCGAGCAGGTTCGCGTGCAGCGAGCCGGGAATGTGGGCGCGCTCCCAATCGGCGAGACCGGATTCGGGCCGGTAGTCGCCGTCGAAGCGGGGCTTGGGGAACGAGACGGTCGCGTCGAGGATCGTGTAGGTACCCGGATTCCGGGCCAGGTCCTCGGCCCTGATCAGTACGTCTCGCCTGTCGTCGCTCACCGCAGCGACGCTAAACGACGAATAACGTATACGCAAGTATCCGGATGTCGTCGATGGCATAATCTGACCCATGACCCACGGCGACACCACCGCGGACCTGACCGGTTCCCTGCTCTCCGAGCCCCCGACCGGACGCGACGACCAGACGTCGAAGCAGTACCTGCGTCTGCGCGCGGACATCCTCGCCGGCAAGTTCCCCCGCGGCGCCGCCCTGCACGAGACTCAGCTCAGCGAGACCTACGGGGCCTCCCGCACCCCGATCCGCGAAGCGCTCAACTGGCTCGCCCACGACGGGCTGCTCGAACGCGCCACCCGCGGCTTCCGGGTGCGCTCGGGCACCGCCGAGGACGTCATCGAGATCTACGCGGCACGTGTCGCGCTCGAATCCGAAGCCGCCGGGGCCGCCGCCGTCCGGCACACCGAACTCGACATGGCACGCCTCGAACAGCTCCACGGATTCTGTTGCGCCGCAACCGACGACGCCGAGGTACGCAGCGGAAACTTCCGGTTCCACGAGGCCCTGTGGCAGGCCGCGCACAACTCGACCATCACCGCGCTGCTGGTGCGCCTTACCACCCAGCTGCGCATCTACGACTCGGGGCCGCCGTCCAACTACGGCGAACCCGACCTCCTCAACGCCGAGCACGAGCAGATCCTGGCCGCCCTGCGGGCCCGCGACGAAAGCGCCGCCCGCGAGCACATGCGCACACATCTCGAGCGCAGCCGCGAACAACGCATCCGCCTCTTCGCGCAGAGCTGACCGCTCCCCTACCGGGGTCGCCTTACCCCGTGGCCACTACCCGTGCCCGTCGTATCCGTGCGCGCTTCCGTAACCGTTGTCGGTTCCCCCGAAGACCCGCTCGACGACGGCCCGGGCTCGCCGCGTGACCCGCAGGTAGTGGTCCAGGAACTCGGAGGCGTCCCCCTCCCATCCCGCGACCCGCGCGACGGCGGTCAGCGTCTTACCCGGCCCGGGCAGCTGATCGGTCGGTTTGCCCCGCACCAGCACGAGCGCGTTGCGGGCCCGCGTCGCCAGGAGCCAGGACTCCCGCAGCAGCGCGACATCCTCCTGGCTGACCAGTTCCGCGGCACCGATCGCATCGAGCGCCTCGAGCGTCGAGGTGTTGTGCAGCGCCGGAATCCGGTGGGCGTGCTGCAATTGCAGCAACTGCACGGTCCATTCGATGTCTGCCAGGCCACCGCGGCCGAGCTTGGTGTGGGTCGCCGGATCCGCACCGCGCGGCAGCCGCTCCGAGTCGACGCGCGCCTTGATCCGCCGGATCTCGCGCACCGCCTCCTGCGACACCCCACCCTCCGGGTAACGGACCGCGTCGATCATGCGCAGGAACCGTTCAGCGAGATCGGGGTCGCCGGCGGCGGGGTGCGCACGCAGCAGCGCCTGCACCTCCCACGCCTGCGCCCACTGCGCGTAGTACGCCTGGTACGAGGCGAGTGTGCGCACCAACGGCCCACTGCGACCCTCGGGCCGCAGACCCGCGTCCACCTCCAGCGGCGGATCGGTGCTCGGCGCGCCGAGCAGCTTGCGGACCTGTTCGGCGATCTGGTTGGCCCACTTGACGGCCACCGTTTCGTCGGCGTCCGGTAGCGGCTCGCACACGAACAGCACGTCGGCATCGGACCCGTAGCCCAGTTCGGCGCCGCCGAGCCTGCCCATGCCGATCACCGCGATGCGCGCCGGCGCAGGGCCCTGCTTCTGTTCGGATGCGCGGATCACGGCGCCCAGCGCCGCCTCGAGCACCGCGGACCACACGCTCGACAGGGCCCGGCACACCTGGGGCACGTCGAGCATGCCGAGGATGTCGGCGCTGGCGACACGGGCGAGTTCGGCGCGCCGCAGCGATCGGGCCGCCCCGATCGCGCGCACCGGATCGTCGTACCGCGCCGACGACGTGACGATCGCCTTCGCGACCTCCTCGGGTTGCGGTTCGAGCAGGCGCGGACCGTTGGGGCCGTCCGCGAACAGGCGCACCACGTCGGGGGCGTTGATGAGCAGGTCCGGCACGAACGCCGACGATCCGAGCACCGTCATCAGCCGTTCGGCGACCGAGGGTTCGTCGCGCAGTGTCCGCAGGAACCACACCGCGTTGTACATCGCGTCGGACAGCCGCCGGTACGCCAGCAGGCCCGCGTCGGGATCGACTGTGTCGCTCAGCGATTCGAGCAGCTGCGGAAGAATCAGTGCCTGGATCCGCGCCTTGCGCGAGGCACCACCGGACAGCGCGGTCAGGTGTCCGAGCGCGTGTTCCGGTGCGCTGTAGCCGAGCGCCGCGAGCTGACGCACCGCACCTTCCGGGGACAGCCGCACCGCCTCCGCGTCGAGGCGGGCCACCGATTCGAGCAGCGGACGGTAGAACAGCTTGGCGTGCAGCTTGCGGACCCGGGCCGAGTTCCGCTTGATCTCGGCCTCGAGCACCCCGAGCGCGTCGTTGCGGCCGTCCGGCCGCATGTGCGCGGCACGGGCCAGCCAGCGCAGTGCCTCCCGGTCCTCGGCGGGCGGCAGGGTATGGGTGCGTTTGAGCTTCTGCAGTTGCAGCCGGTGTTCGAGCAATCGCAGGAACTCGTACGACGCCCGCAGGTTCGCGGCGTCGTCGCGGCCGACATACCCGCCTTCCGCGAGCGCCGACAACGCTTCCACCGTGTTGGGTACCCGCAGCGATTCGTCGGCGCGGCCGTGCACGAGTTGCAGCAGCTGGACCGCGAATTCGACGTCGCGCAGGCTCCCGCGTCCGAGTTTCAGTTCGCGTTCGCGCAATTCCGCGGGGACGAGTTCCTCGACGCGCCGGCGCATCGCCTGCACTTCCGGAACGAACGCCTCACGCTCGGACGCGGTCCACACCATCGGGCTCAACGCCTCGATGTAGCGGCGGCCCAGTTCGAGATCGCCGGCCATCGGCCGGGCCTTGAGCAGCGCCTGGAACTCCCACGTCTTGGCCCACCGGGTGTAGTAGGCGATGTGCGAGTCGAGGGTTCGGACCAGTTCGCCGCGTTTACCTTCCGGACGCAGCGCGGCATCGACGTCGAAGAACGCCGACGTGCCGATTCGCATCATCTCCCCGGCGATGCGGCTCGCGCGCGCGTCGGCGGGCTCCGCCACGAACACGACGTCGACGTCGCTGACGTAGTTCAGTTCGCGCGCACCGCATTTGCCCATCGCGATGACCGCGAGATCGACGGGGCACGGTCCCTCGGGGACGATCGTCGCGACCGCGACGGCCAGCGCGGCGGTCAAGGCCGCGTCGGCGAGATCCGCGAGCTTGTGTCCCACCTCGATGTACGGCAGCACCGGCTCGTTCTCGACGGTCGCCGCGAGATCCACGGCGGCGATGAGCATCAGCTGATCGCGATAGGAGGTGCGCAGCGCCGGTATCGCCGCGGGGCCGGTGAGCTGCGCCCGGTAGACGAGCGTGTCGGTGCGGCCCCCCGGCTCGGCGACCGCTCCGACGCAGTCGAGCATGCGCGCGGTGAACGTGTGCCGGTCCGGCAGCTCGAGTTTCCCGGCGAGCATGCGCCAGCGGTCCGGGTGGGCGACGACATGGTCGCCGAACGCCGCGGAGGCCCCGAACAACCCGAACAGCCGTCCCCGCAGTCCCTTGTCGAAACGCAGCGCGCCGTCGAGTTCGGCCCACCCGGCCTCGTCGAGTGCCTCCTGCAGCCGAACCAGGTTCCGCAACGCCAGATCGGCGTTCGGGGCGCGCGACAACGACCACAGCAGTTCGATGCTGTCGGTGTCGTTCCAGGCGAGCTGTTCGAGGTGGGCTGCGGCCGTGGGCTCGACGAGCCCGAGCCGGCCCGGTCCGGGAATCGCGGACCGGGCGGGTGGCGGTTTCACCACGCACCCACCCCCGGTCCCACGCCGGTCGGATCTGCCGCGATCTCCTCTGTCCGCGTCCGCACGCCATTCACCCTATCGCCGACTACAGACCCAGGTACTGCTCCAGCTCGTACGGGGTGACCTGGCTGCGGTAGTTCTCCCATTCACGCCACTTGTTGCGCAGGAAGTAGTCGAACACGTGCTCGCCGAGCGCCTCGGCGACCAGCTCGGACTTCTCCATCTCGCGCAGCGCGATGTCGAGATCGGTGGGCAGCTCGCGGTAGCCCATCGCGCGCCGCTCGGCGGAGGTCAGCGACCACACGTCGTCCTCGGCCTCGGGGGCGAGCTCGTAGCCCTTCTCGATGCCGCGCAGACCGGCGGCCAGCAGCACCGCGAACGTCAGGTAGGGGTTGCACGCCGAGTCCGGGGTGCGGATCTCCACGCGGCGCGACGACGCCTTGTTCGGCGTGTACATCGGCACGCGCACGAGCGCCGAACGGTTCGACGGACCCCAGCACGCGGCCGTGGGGGCTTCTCCGCCGTGCACGATGCGCTTGTAGGAGTTCACCCACTGGTTGGTGACGGCGCTGATCTCGTTGGCGTGCTCGAGGATGCCGGCGATGAACGCCTTGCCGGTCGCGGAGAGCTGCAGCGGATCGTCCGGATCGTGGAAGGCGTTGTTCTCGCCCTCGAACAGGCTCATGTGCGTGTGCATCGCCGAACCGGCGTGCTCACGGAACGGCTTGGGCATGAAGGTCGCGCGCACACCCTCCGCCATCGCGATCTCCTTGACCACGTAGCGGAAGGTCATCACGTTGTCGGCCATCGACAGCGCGTCGGCGTAGCGCAGATCGATCTCCTGCTGGCCGGGGGCGGTCTCGTGATGGCTGAACTCGACCGAGATACCCATCGACTCGAGCGCGTCGATCGCGTGCCGGCGGAAGTTCGGGGCCGAGCGGTGCACGGACTGGTCGAAGTAGCCACCGTCGTCGGCCGGGACCGGGGGCTGGCCGGGCTCACCGTTCTCGACGAGGAAGAACTCGATCTCGGGGTGCACGTAGCAGCTGAAACCCAGATCCGACGCCTTGTTCAGCTGGCGGCGCAGCACGTGCCGCGGGTCCGCCCAGCTGGGGGTGCCGTCCGGCATGGTGATGTCGCAGAACATCCGCGCCGAGTACTGGTGTCCGCGATCGTCCATCCACGGCAGCACCTGGAAGGTCGTGGCGTCCGGCCGCGCGACCATGTCGGCCTCGGAGATGCGGGAGAAACCCTCGATGGCCGAGCCGTCGAAACCGATGCCCTCCTCGAAGGCTCCTTCGAGTTCGGCCGGGGCGATCGCCACGGATTTGAGCGTCCCGACGACATCGGTGAACCACAGGCGCACGAACCGAATGTCGCGCTCTTCGAGGGTGCGGAGCACGAACTCCTTCTGGCGATCCATAGTGGCGAGACTAGGCACTGGGAGTTAACTCCGTGTTACATCGGTGAGTTATCGATGCGGCGTGTCGCTCACAACCGCTACGGGTCAGCAGTGCGGGTCGGATTCCGGCACCTCGAGGGACACCAGATACCGGATCACCGGGTCGTCGACGCACCGCTGCCCGTCGAGCACCACGGTGTGCTGGGTCCCGGTGAAACTGATGAGCGCGCCGCCGAGCTGACGGGCCAGATCCACGCCGGCCTGATAGGGGGTCGCGGGATCCTCGGTGGTCGAGACCACCAGCACCGGAGGCAATCCCGGAACCTCCGGAGTGTGCGGCTCGCCGGTGTTCGGCACCGGCCAGAACGCACACAGATCCAGCGGGGCCTGCCCGGTTCCGGGAGGCGGCGCCGTTCCTCGACGACGGCCGCGGAACCGGGTGTCGGCCTCGCCGGCCAGGGCCCGGTCGGTGATCCGCGGGTCGTCGACGCACCGGATCGCGTTGAACGCGTCGTTGACGTTGTTGTAGGTGCCGTCCTCGCCCCGCCCCTCGTACATATCCGCCAGCAACAGCAGCGTGTCGCCGTTGCCGTCGGCCAGCGACCGCAGGCCGCCGC
>NZ_JADZGH010000056.1:29441-40497 GCF_015865005.1 Rhodococcus sp. CX | reverse complement strand
AGACTCGGCGAGTACAGGGCCTGCTGCACACCGGTGATCGCGTCGCGGTGGCTGAGTCCGCGCGGGTCGGTGGTCCGGGCCGGGGCGGTGATCAGCGGGTCGACCAGCGCCCGGAACCGCGCGACGGCCTGCGTCGGATCGGTGCCGAGCGCGCAGGTGTCGTAGCGGGCACAGTCCGCGGCGAACGCATCGAACGCCCGCTGGAAACCGGCGGCCTGTAGCACCACCTCCTCGACGGGTTCCTGCTCGGGGTCGAGCGCGCCGTCGAGGACGAGGGCGCGGACCCGGTCGGGGAACGTCTCGGCGTAGACCGTGCCGAGCCGGGTTCCGTACGAGAAACCCAGGTAGTTGAGCTTCTCGTCGCGGAGCACGCCGCGGATGACGTCCATGTCGCGGACCACCTCGCGGGTACCGACGTGGGCGAGCAGATCGAGTCCGGACCGCTCGACGCACGCGTCCGCGTACTCCTGGCTGTGTTTCTCGCTCGCGGCGATGCCCTCGGGGGACATGTCGCCGTCGTCGCGGGCCCGTTCCGCGTCGGCCTCCGCGTCGGTCAGGCAGCGCACCGCGGGCTCGGACGCACCGACCCCGCGCGGATCGAAACCGACGACGTCGAATCGTTCCGCGAGTTCGGTGGACGCGGCGACGGTGGCCATGCCCAGACCGGATGCCCCCGGTCCGCCCGGGTTGACCAGCAGGGATCCGATCCTGTCCCCGCCCGCGCGCACACGCGAGATCGCGATCTTCGCGGTCGCACCGTCCGGGTCGTCGTAGTCGAGGGGAACGGTGATGCGGGCACATTCCGCGCCCTCGCGCCCGAGGCGGGGACCGTCCGTGCCGTAGCCCGCGCAGGACTCCCAGGTCACGGGCTGGGTGTAGAACTGCTCCAATCCGTCCGGAACTCCGACCGGTTCGGCCGGGACCGCCCTCGTGGTGTCCGACGGGGAGCCGCAGGCGGTGGCCAGCGCGAGACCGGCGACTGCCAGGCCGGTGAGGACACGGGATCGCAGTCCGGGGGTGAGGATCGGCACTCCAGCGATGCTAGCGACGCGCGGTCCGGCGCCGCCGCGAGCGACCGCGGCCGGGCGGCTGCGACGAGCGGGAATGTGACCAATCGCACGACGCGCCCGGTACACGCGCGGAGCGTGCGGTGGCAGACTCGAGATCGTCATCACCAACCCGGGGACCCCGCACGGGCCTCGAGGCAGAAAGGGACAGCGATGTCCGACAACATGACTTCCGTGTACGGCGGCGCTGCCGCGTCCGATGCCCCCAAGCGCAAGACTCGCGTGCATCACCTGCAGGCGATGAAGGCCGAGGGCCGACGCTGGGCCGAGCTGACCGCCTACGACTACTCGTCCGCACGCATCTTCGAGGATGCGGGCATTCCGGTGCTGCTCGTCGGCGATTCCGCCGCGAACGTCGTCTACGGCTACGACACCACCGTCCCGGTCACCGTCGACGAGATGCTGCCGCTGGTACGCGGCGTCGTCCGTGGCGCACCGCACGCGCTGGTGATCGCCGACCTGCCGTTCGGCACGTACGAGGCGTCCCCCGAGCAGGCGCTCGCGACCGCGATCCGGTTCATGAAGGAGGGCGGCGCCCACGCGGTGAAGCTCGAGGGTGGCGAACGGGTCGCCCCGCAGATCGCGGCGATCACTGCGGCCGGCATCCCGGTGCAGGCCCACATCGGCTTCACCCCGCAGTCCGTCAACACCCTCGGCGGGTTCCGGGTGCAGGGCCGTGGCGACGGCGCCGAGCAGCTGATCCTCGACGCGATCGCGGTCCAGGAAGCCGGTGCGTTCTCCGTCGTGATGGAGATGGTTCCGGCCGAGCTGGCCGGTCAGGTCACCCGCAAGCTGACCATCCCCACCGTCGGCATCGGCGCGGGCAACGAGTGCGACGCGCAGGTGCTCGTGTGGCAGGACATGGCCGGCTACACTAGCGGCAAGACCGCCAAGTTCGTCAAGAAGTTCGGCAACGTCGGCGACGAACTGCGCCGCGCCGCGGCCGACTACGCCGCCGAGGTTGCCGCGGGTACCTTCCCGGGCCCCGAGCACTCCTTCTGATCCCACTTCCCTGATCCCGGTCCCGACGGGTGTCACGGCCATGCCGTGGCACCCGTCGTCGGCATTCGGGGCCGGCAATTCACCCGGGATGGCCTCCGGACGCGTCCTCCGGTTACAGTAACCGCCGGTAGCGGGCGGGCCGGTCGGTCACGTCCGGGGGGTATCACGGACATCCTTGGGGGCTCTGGGATGAAGCGGCGTCGTTTCCTGCAGGCATCGACCCTGGCGGCTGCTGCCGTCGCGTTCGGGCCGGGGCTCGCAGGATCGCGGTCCGCGTCCGCGCTGCCCGTGGGGACCGACACCTACCTGCGCCTGGTGCCCGAACTGTTCGCCGCTCCCCCGACCGCACCCGACCACTCCGAGGTCATCGTCGTCGGATCCGGTTTCGGGGCCAGCGCCGCGGCGCTGCGCCTGGCCGAGTCCGGCAGCCGCATCACCGTCCTCGAGCGCGGCCTGCGCTGGCCGCGCGATCCGCAGCGGGAGATCTTCACCACCGACCTGCTCGCCGACGGCCGCGGCCTGTATCACCGTGTGGCGTTCATCGGCCCCACCGGTGTCCCGGTGACCTGCGACGACTTCGCCGGGGTCCTCGACGTGGTCGACTACCCCAACCTGTCGGTGTGGCGCGGCGCCGCGGTCGGCGGCGGCTCCGTCGTGTTCACCGGCGTGATGATCGCGCCCGAGCAGCGCTTCTTCGAGCACGTGTTCGGCTCGCGGCTCGACTACCGGGAGATGACCTCCACCTGGTATCCGAAGGTGCGCTCCATGCTGCGCCTCGATGCGATGCCCGACGACATCTACGGCGCCCCCGAGTTCACGCACTCGCGCCGGTGGGACGCGGACGCCCGCGCGGCCGGCTACACCCCGCATCGCATCGACGGGATCTGGAACTGGGACGTCGTGCGCGACGAACTCGCCGGGCGGGTGCGGCGCTCGGCGATCGCCGGCGAGAGCAACCTCGGCAATTCCAACGGCGCCAAGTTCGACCTCACACAGAACTACATTCCGGCCGCCGAGGCCACCGGGCGCGCACTCGTGTGCCACGCGCATCGCGTGCTCGCCGTCGGTCAGGAACCCGACGGCCGCTACCGCGTCGACGTCGAGATCGTCGACCCCTTCGGCACCGTGCTGCGGACGCGGACGCTGACCTGCGACAGGCTGGTGCTCGGCGCCGGCTCGATCGGCACCACCGAACTGCTGCTGCGCGCCCGCCACACCGGCGCACTGGCGAACCTCGACGACCGCGTCGGTCGTGGCTGGGGCACCAACGGCGACGCCGTGCTGGTCCGCTCCTTCGCGCTCACCGACGGATTCGCCGGCGACCAGGGCGCCCCGTCCGCCTCCCGGATCGTCGACGAGTCGGGCATGCCGCTGAGCCTCGAGAACTGGTTCGTCGCGGGCACCGCGAAGGACGTGGGCATGCTGGCCTCGCTCGGCATGACCCTCGACCCGCGCCGCGCCGAGGTCACCTACGACGCCGGCGCCGGCCGCGCCGTCGTGAACTGGCCGGCGGGCGGGGAACGGGAGAGCGTGGAAGCCCTGCGCGCCGTCCACGACGCGATGGCCGAGGCCGGCGGCACCGTGCCGGGCGCGCGGCCGATGGCTCCGGATGTCAATGCGTCCTTCACCGCCCATCCGCTGGGCGGTGCCGTCCTCGGCGAGGTCACCGACGGCTACGGTCGCGTGCACGGTCATCCGGGCCTGTACGTCGTCGACGGCGCTCTGATCCCGGGCAGCACCGGCACGGTGAATCCGTCGCTGACGATCGCCGCGCTCGCCGAACGCAACATCGCGCGGATCATCGCCGAGCGCGGCTGACGGGTGACGGACGGCACCATCGCAGTGGTGACGAACGGCACCGCCGTCGTGCGGTCCGCGGGTGGCAGACTCGGTGTCGACATCGACCGCTCGACCTCCGAGGTGACTCCATGACCGGACTCCGACGCACGCTGACCGCGGCCGTCGTCGCTGCTGCCACGATCACCGTGCTCGGTGCCTGCGCCCCGGGATCCGAACCCGCGCCGAGTGGTTCGACCAACCCCGCGCCGCCGACCGCCGAGACCACTGCCCCGGCGGCGCTGCCGGGTGGGGTCACCGAGACGCAGGCGGCGGATCTGTGCACCCGGATGGAGGGGGAGCTGCAGAGCTGGCGCACCTACACCCCGTCGATGAGCAAGCCCGGCCTGAACCTGCTCGTCGGCGAGTGGGCCGCCAACAACGGCATCGATCTGATCGCCCTGGCCGGGGACCGCGCCCGCATCGACGAGATCACCACCGCGCAGTGCCCGGACGTTCGCGACGAGGCGCTGAGGGCGCTCGAGATCCCCGACTTCGCGTCGGCGCTCGTGGGTTACTGATGACCGAGTTGCGCAAGCCCTATCCGCCGATCGAGCCGTACGAGCAGGGCATGCTCGACGTCGGCGACGGCCAGCAGGTGTACTGGGAGATCAGCGGAAACCCGGACGGCAAGCCCGTGGTGTTCCTGCACGGCGGCCCGGGTGGCGGCACGTCCCCGCTGCATCGGCAGTTCTTCGATCCCGGCGCATACCGCATCGTGCTGTTCGACCAGCGGGGCTGCGGCCGGTCCCTTCCGCACGTGGCGGACGGCGCGGACCTCTCGACGAACACCACCGGCCATCTGTTGGGGGACATCGAACTGCTGCGCACCCGGCTCGGGATCGATCGCTGGCAGGTCTTCGGCGGATCGTGGGGATCGACGCTCGCGCTGGCGTACGCGCAGAAACATCCCGACCGGGTCACCGAACTCGTCCTGCGCGGGGTGTTCCTGCTGCGGCGCAGCGAGATCGACTGGTACTACAACGGCGGGGCCGGGCAGATCTTCCCGGACCTGTGGGAGAAGTTCTGCGCCCCGCTGGCGGGTGCGGAGCCCGGCGAGCATCCGGTCGACACCTACCATCGGCTGCTGCACTCCCCCGATCCCGAGGTCGCGCTCGAGGCGGCGGTCGCGTGGTCGACCTGGGAGGGCGCGACGAGTTCGCTGCTGCCGCGGCCGGAACACGTCGCCGAAACCGGGGAGCCGCGTTTCGCGTTGGCGTTCGCCCGCATCGAGAACCACTACTTCCACCATCGCGGATTCCTCGACGAGGGTCAGTTGCTGCGGGATGCGCACCTGCTGAACGGCATTCCCGGGGTCATCGTGCAGGGACGCTACGACGTGGTGTGCCCGGCGACGAGCGCGTGGGCACTGCACCGGGCGTGGCCGGAGTCGACGCTGCAGATCGTCGACGACGCCGGACACGCCGCGAACGAGCCCGGCATCACCCACCACCTCGTCGAGGCCACCGACCGGTTCCGGTGAGCCCCGTTCGGTCTCCTCAGCCGGCGAGGAGACCGAATCCGACGACGGCCGGGTCCGATGCCCAGTCCAGGCTGTGCACCCGGATCCGGCCCATCTCGTTGCCGCCGACCGTGATCGCGGTGGTGCCGTCGACCGCGACGACGATGTTGGTGTGCTGACCGACCCAGCTGGTGTTGTCGTAGAGCACCACGTCACCGACCTCGGGACCACGGCCGGAGCCGGCGGGCACGAATCGGCCCTCCTGCTCGTAGTACTCCTGCAGCGTGTACACGCCGGGGATCCGCCAGTGCCCCGAATTCGGGTTGGACAGCGGCATTCCGGCTTCGCGCATGATCCAGCTGACGAAGTCGGCGCACCACGGTTCCTTCACGCCCTCGGAATAGAAGGTGCCGGGCCGCTGCGCGTCGTCGAGCTGCTCGAGCAGGAACACGACGCGGGCCTGCTGCGGCGACAACGCGGTCGTGTCGATCTTCGGGAACGGTTCGGTGTCCCACGGCAGATAGCGGCTCGGCGCGAGCCACAGCACGAACCCGGCCGCGGCCGCGAGCACCGCGACGACGGCGACGAAAACGGCGGCGAGACGGCGGTTCCGGGATCGGCCGGAACCGGTCGGGGTGTCGGATCGGGTGTCGGTCACGCCGTCGACGGTACCGTCACCTCGAGTACGCGAACTGCACCTTCCGCGTCACCGGGTCGGCCACGTCGAGCGTGACCCGCACGTGGGTGCCGTCGTCCGGCTCGCCGCTGCACGGGGCGATGACGGTCTCGGACGGGACGAACACCTGCGCGTCGCGCCGGCCGTTCGCGCCCCGGATGACGGTCGCGTCGAACTGTTCGCCCACCCGCGGCGCCAGCACCGTCGCCTCGGTCAGGTCGATGCAGGTGCGGGCGATCTTCCCGGCGATCGAATCCGACGCCGACATGATGTCGGGCATCGCGGCCAGCTCGTCCCGGATTTGCTGCGGCACCGGCTCGCCCGCGCTGACGGCCAGGCACACCTCGGTGGCGTAGCGGTCCGACAACCGGCGCAGCGGCGCGGTGACGTGCGCGTAGGGTGCGCCGATCGCGCCGTGCACGAGAAGATCCGGCAGCGACCCGTCGAGCGGTCGATACGATGCGCCGCGCAGCAGTGCCGGTGCCTCGCTCATGAGCACCAGCGTGGTGGGCAGGTTCGCGTCCAGGCCCGCCAGGAAGTTGCCGACGGACACCTCCGCCGGCCACGGAACGTTCAGCGCGGCGGCGGTGTGCCGCAACGCGGCAACCGCTTCCGGGTCGGCGGGCGGCAGCGTGCGCAGCAGCCCGACCTTCGCCTCGATCATCATCGACGCCGCGCACATGCCGGTCAGCAGCGACACCTGAGAGTTCCAGTCGTCGGCCGCGGTGCGCGGTTCGATCTGCAGCGTCCAGCCCTTACCGTCGGCGACGACGTCCTGCTCCGGCAACCGCAACTCGATCGCGCCGCGCGCCCGCGCCGCGGCCTGACGCAGGCGACCGAACTCGGGCAGCGCCGCGATCGACGGATGCAGCGTCCCGGCCACCGCGTCGGCCTGCACCCCGGCGTAGTCCAACCGCGCCGCCGAACGCACCAGCGCCCGCCTCACCGTCACGGAGACGGGTTCGGCGGCCGCGTCGAGTTCCATCCGCCACAGCGCCGCGGGCCGGATCTCACCGGGCAGCAGACTCGCCGAGCCCTCCGCCAGCTCCCGCGGATGCAGCGGGACCGAACCGTCCGGCAGGTAGTAGGTCTGGCCACGTTTGTGGCTCTCCTTGTCGATCGCACCACCCGGTTCGACGACGGCGTGCACATCGGCGATCGCGTAGTGCAGGACGAACCCGCCGTCGGCGGTGCGTTCGAGATGCAGCGCCTGATCGAGGTCCATCGACCCGGGCGGATCGATCGTCACGAGCGGCAGGTCCGTGCGGTCCTCGCGCTCGGCCGCGAAACGGTCGACGGTCTTCTCCGCTTCCGCGATCGCGGACGCGGGGTAGCGGTCGTCGAGCGCGAATTCGGCGCGGACGGCACCGAAGTCGATCGCGGGCGCGACGACAATGCGTGTGTTCACCACGGGCGCGTGAGGCTCCTCAGTTGTTCCACTCTTCGTCGGCGGCGTCCGCGGCCTTGTTGCGTTCGGCCGCGATCTCGAGCGCGCGCTCGGCGGTGGCTCGGTCCGGATAGGGACCCATCCGATTCAGTGCGTTGGGATCCTTGCCCTGGGAGACCTTGCCGGTGCTCACGTCGTAGTACCAACCGTCGTCACTCATATCGACAGTCTGCCGCAACGGTGGGCGAGAACGGGCCGAACCCGCCGGTCGGGCGTGGCTGGTACCGTCGCGTCCGGTCCCCCGAACCCGATACGAGAGCCGAGGAGAACCACATGTCCTACCTGATCTTCGACAACCTGCTGCCCTACCTGGGTGCCGACGCGGCTACCTACTGGGCGCAGCTGCTGGTGGTCGGCCCGCTCTGACCGGACCCGCTCCGGTCACCCGGCGGTGCCCGTGAAGGGCGGACGAGTCGGCCTGTAAGCCGGATCCTGTCCCCCGCCGAGGCGGGGTGGCGACCATCCATCTGGGCACACCGTCACCGGGTACCTCGAGCGGTCCACCCGCAGGCTCGGGCGAGCAGCCCTCGAACACCTGCGCAGCCGCACCGCCGCCCCGAGGGGGTGGTGCGGCCTTCGACCTTGCTCCGGGCGGGGTTTACCGAGCCACCCCGGTCACCCGGGGTGCTGGTGCGCTCTTACCGCACCGTTTCACCCTCACCTGCCCCGAAGGGCAGGCGGTCTGTTTTCTGTGGCACTGTCCCGCGAGTCACCTCGGGTTGCCGTTAGCAACCGCCCTGCTCTGTGGAGTCCGGACTTTCCTCGGCTCGGGGCCTGACACCATTCGGTGCCGGTTCCTCGATCCGCGGCCGCCCGGCCAACTCGTCCGCGTCGACCACCATACTGCCCCGCCTGTCGGTGACGCGAACTACGGTGCCGTCCATGACGCGTTACGTGGCTCTGCTGCGAGGGATCAATGTCGGCGGCATCACCATCAAGATGGCCGACCTGAAGGATGTGTTCACCCGACTCGGCTACGGCGACGTGCGTACGGTGCTCGCCTCCGGCAACGTCGTGTTCGGCTCGGAGAAGACCGACCCGGCCTCGTTGAAGGCGGAGATCGAGGCGACTCTGGGTGCCCGCTTCGGTTACGAGGCGTTCGTGTTCGTGCTCGAGCAGGCCCGATTCGCCGGTCTCGCCGATGCCTGCCCGTTCGAGGAGAACCGGGACGGCTGGCACACCTACGTCGTCTTCGTGGCCGACCCGGTCGTGCGCGAGGAATTGCTCGGTATTGCCGTGGACCCGCAGATCGAGCAGGTCGCGCCGGGTGAGGGCGTCGTCTACTGGCATGTCGTCAAGGGGTCGACACTCAGCAGTGCGTTCGGGAAGGTCGCGGGCCGTGCCCGGTACAAGTCCGTGACTACGACCCGGAACATGCGTACGATCCGCAAGTTGCAGGGGTAATCCGGCTCCTGCCCTCGGAGAACTCTGCTCTCACGAGGTTCGGCGAAGGGGCGGGCGTGACGACACCTCCGGATTCGGTGAGGACCGTCGAGGGATCGTCGGTGGAGCGCATGCTCCGCATCTTCGACGTCACACCCAGCGGCGAGAATCGGTTCACCGGTGAGAGCGACGGCGGCGGCCGGCGCGTCGCCGATGCAACCCAGTTGCTCGCCCAGGCGATCGTCGCAACCGCGAAGCGTTTCCCCGACAAGGAGATCCGGTCCGCGCGGGCAGTGTTCGTGCGCGCCGTCGACTCGGAGATTCCGGTCGACTTCGAGGTCGAGGTGCTGCACGAGGGCCGCACGATGGCCGACGCGGAGGTCGCCGTCTGCCAGAACGGCCGCCGGCACGCGATGGTCTCGGTGCTCGCCGACGTGCCCACCGGCGACGTCGTCCGACACCACGCTCCCCGGCCGCAGGTCGCCGGTCCCGAAACCGCTCATCCGGTACACATGCCCATGACCGGCCGCGATCTGCGGGTCGTCGACGTGGTGGACGTCCGCAGCCCGGAGGAGGTCGGGCCCCCGGAACTGCACGCGTGGTTGCGCTACGACCCCGTCCCCGAGCGCGCCGACCTCGCCAAGGCGCTGCTCGCGCACTTCACGAACCACCTGTCGGTGTCGGCGACGCTGCGCGCGCACGCGGGGGTGGGCACGAGCCAGGCGCACCGGACGATCTCGACCGGGGTCGTGACGGTCACGGTCGCCTTCCACGAACCGGTCCGCTGGGACGGATGGCTGCTGTACTCGCACGAGAGCACGCAGGTCGGCTCCGGCATGTCGTACGTGCGCGGTCAGGTGCACACCGAGTCCGGTGACCTGCTCGCGTCGTTCACGCAGGAGGCGATGATCCGGCCGATCCGGCCCGAGGACGCGGTGATTCCGGCCGCGTCACGGCTGTGAGCACACCCCGAACCGTGCCCGACCGATCCGAACGAGGACACCCATGAGCACAGGAACCGACAGCACCCGTTCCCCCGGCTTCGCGGCCCGGCCCGACTACCGCGTCGACATCCACGCGCGCCGCAACGTGGTGCGCGCAACCCTGAACGGCGTGCGCCTCGCGGAGACGAGCGGGTCGCTGCTCGTCGACGAACAGGACCACGGGCTGGTCTTCTACTTCCCCCGCGCCGACGTCCTCGTCGATCTCGCAACGTCCGACGCCCCGTCGACCCGCTGCCCGTACAAGGGGGAAGCCACCTACTGGAGCGTCGAGGGCGACGGCGGGGAACCGCTGTGCTGGAGTTACGACGATCCGTACGAGCAGGTCGCTCGTCTGCGCGGGCACGTCGCGTTCTACCAGGACCGTGTCGACGTGTCCGTGCACCAGGCACATCCCGCGGTCTCCGGCCGCTGAGGCAGCACCGCTGAAGACAGACAGGAACCCGAATGCCCCGCAAGCTCAGGAATCTCGCGATGATCGCGGTCGCGGGAATCACCGTCGCGGCGCCGCTCGCCGCGCCGGTGGCCGCCGCCGACCCGGCCGGTCGCTCCGGCGAGTACACCGACTTCTACCTGCCGCCCGATCCGCTGCCTGCGGGCTCCCCGGGGGACGTGCTGCGCGTCGAGCCGTCGGTGGCGGCGATCGTGCCCGGCACCCCACTCGCGATCGATGCCACCGTCACCCGGGTGATGTACCGGAGCGTGGGCGCGGCCGGGGACCCCGTGGCGGTCACCGGCACCGTGCTGGTCCCCACCCTGCCGTGGGCCGGGACCGGACCGCGCCCGACGGTGATCGTCGGCCCGGGCACGCAGGGCATGGGCGACCAGTGCGCGCCGTCGAAGCTCATGGTCTTCGGCCAGGAGTACGAGTACCTGCAGATCGCGCCGCTGCTCGCGCGCGGCTACGCCGTGGCCGTCACCGACTACGAGGGTCTGGGCACGCCGGGGATCCATCCGTACCTGAATCGGGAATCGCAGGGTCACGCGATGCTCGATCTGGCGCGGGCCGCACGGTCGCTGACCGAGCTGGGCATCGCCGAGGACACCCGGTTCGCGTTCTGGGGATATTCGCAGGGCGGAATGAGCTCGGCGGCCGCCGCGGAATTGAAGGACAGCTACGCACCCGAGTTGCCGGTGGTCGGGGCGGTCGCCGGATCCCCGCCCGCGTCCCTGGCCGATCTC
>NZ_JADZGH010000056.1:7275-29431 GCF_015865005.1 Rhodococcus sp. CX | reverse complement strand
GTCGCCGGCGACGGCTCCATCCTGTCCGGTGGGATCGGCTGGGTCGTCAACGGCTTCGTCGCGGCCTACCCGGACGACGCCGAGGAGATGCTCGCGGTGTTCAATCCCGAGGGTCGCGCGGTCCTGGACCGGGCCGCGGACTCCTGCGTGTACGACTTCCCGCTGATGAATCCGTTGGCGCCCACCACCCGGTACACGCTCGACGGGCGGCCCATCGCCGACTATCTGTCGGCGGAGCCGTGGGCGAGCGCGGTGAAACGGCAGGAACTGGGCAACACCCCTCCGTCGGTCCCGATGTTCGTCGGGCAGAACGCCGCCGACGATCTCGTGCTCGTGACAGGCGTCGACACGATGGTCGGGAAATGGTGCGCCGCAGGGGTATCCGTCGACTATCAGCGGTATCCCATACCCCCGGTCCTGGAGAAGACCGTCGTCGGGCACGGGGTCGGGTTGCTGCCCGCGGCCGCGCAAGGCCTGGAGTGGCTCGACGCGCAGTTCGCCGGCGGACCGACCGGCAACAACTGCGGCGCCTGAGTCTCAGTCGCCCGTCACCACCGGTTCGACGTCACCTCCGCACCGTCACAGGTGCGAGGTGTCGTTGACCAGCCGCACCGAGGATCCGCCGTCGGCGAAGAACTCTGCGATCGACAGCGACGCCAGATCCAGGTGCAGCCGGTAGAGCAGCGAGGGCCCGGCGTCGAGCGCGAACTGCAGCATCGTCTTGATCGGCGTGACGTGCGAGACCAGCAGCACGGTCTGTCCCGGATATTCCCGGATCAGCTCGTCGCGGACCTTCGCGATGCGCGCGTTGACCTCGTCGAAGCTCTCCCCCTGCGGTGGCCGCACGGAGGTGTCGCCGAGCCACGCGCGGTGCAGGTCCGGGTCCCGGTCGGCGGCTTCGCGGAACGTCAGGCCCTCCCAGGCGCCGAAATCGGTTTCGGTGAGACCGTCGTGCACTGCCACGGGCAGGTCCAGGGCCCGGCCTGCCGCCGCGGCGGTGGCGCGTGCCCGGTCCAGCGGCGACGAGACGATCGCCGCGACGCCGCCCCGCTTCCCGATCCGGGTCGCCGCAGCCTCGGCCTGCGCACGACCGAGATCGGTGAGCTGCGGGTTGCCCCGCCCGGAATAGCGCCGTTCGACCGACAGCGGGGTCTGGCCGTGCCGCAGCAGCAGGAACCGGGTGGGTGAGCCGACCGCTCCGGTCCAGCCGGGTGCGGTGTTCTCGGCCGGTGCGGTGTTCGCGGCCGGTGCGGCCGTGGGAGCCTCCACCGTCACCGGGTCGACCGCTCCGACCACCCCGGCGGCCGCGGCGTCCATCGCCTCGTTGGCGAGCCGGTCCGCGTACGCGTTCTGCATGCGCGGGATCCACGTGAAGTCGACGCGGCCGGCTTCGACCGCGTCGACTTCACGTGGATCCCGCGCAGCGAGCGGAATCATGTCCGGGTGCTTGATCTTCCAGCGTCCCGACATCTGTTCGACGACGAGCTTCGAATCCATGCGCACGTCGACGGCGTCGGCGCCGAGTTCACGGGCCGCGGTCAGACCGGCGATCAGTCCCCGGTACTCGGCGACGTTGTTGGTGGCGATGCCGATGCTCTCGCTGCGTTCGGCCAGCACCGTGCGGCGGTCGGCGTCGAACACGACCGCGCCGTAGCCGGCCGGACCCGGATTACCGCGCGAGCCGCCGTCGGCTTCGACGACGACGGTCGTCACTGCCCGGCTTCCTTGCGGACCAGGATCGCGTTGCATTCTGGGCAGCGCACCAGCACGTCGGGTGCCGCGGCGGTGATCCGGGCGATCTCGCCGCGGTCCAGTTCGAGGCGGCACGCGCCGCAGCGGCGGCCCTGCAGCAGCGCTGCGCCGATGCCGGCGCGTTCGCGCTGCTTGTCGTAGGCGGCGACGAGGTCGGCGGGGAACGAGTCGACGAGGGTGGCACGGTCGGTGCGGCAGCGCTGCTCGGCGACCTCGATGTCGGCGAGCGCTTCGTCGCGCAGCCTCTCGGCCGCGGCGATCTCCTCGTCGATCTTCGAGACCTGCGCGCCCGCGTGATCGTGATCGGCCTTGGTGGCCTCGCGCCGTTCCATGACCTCGAGGAGTTCGTCCTCGAGTGCCGCCTGACGACGTTCGAGGCTGCTCAGCTCGTGCTGCAGTTCGGTGAGCTGCTTCGCGCCGACCGTTCCGCTCTCGAGGAGCTTGCGGTCGCGATCACCACGCTGGCGGACCGCATCGACCTCGGTCTCGAGTTTACGGATGTCCCGGTCGAGGTCGTCGAGGACGATCTCGACGGCGACGGCCGCGTCCTTGCGGCTGGTGCGCTCGGCTTCGAGACGTTCGACCTCCTGCTGCTCGGGCAGGGTGCGACGCCGGTGTGCGAGACGGTTCAGCTCGGCGTCCACGGCGGCGAGGGACAGAAGCTTGGACTGCACGGCGGGTTCGACGTTCACGCGGGTGGTTCCTGCTTTCGAGAACTCGGAGTAGGGGCTTCGGAGGGGACGGTCGTAGCTGATTACGGTACCGCGCGCGGGTGCGTCACCGGGCGGCGGTCGTCCACGGGTCGGTGCGCAGCTCACTGACCCGCGCGGCCCACCCCGGGCGATCCCCGAACGCGGCATCGAGTACACCGCGGGCCTGCTCGCACCACGGGTATTCGCTGGCCCAGTGCGCGACGTCGACCAGCGCCGGGCCGCCGGCGCGCAGGTGCTCGTCGGCGGGGTGGTGCCGCAGATCGGCGGTGACGTAGGCGTCGACGCCGAGTTTCGCGACGGTCCCGAGGAACGAGTCGCCGGATCCGCCGCACACGGCCACGGTGCGGATCTGCCGGTCCGGGTCGCCGGCGCCGCGCACACCCCATTCGGTGGTGGGCAGCGCGGCCGCGACCGTCTCGGTGAATGCGCGGAAGGTCTGCGGTTCGGATAGTTCGCCGACGCGGCCGAGGCCCCGGGAGCTGGGCAGTTCGGCCAGTTCGAACACGTCGAAGGCGGGTTCCTCGTAGGGGTGCGCCGAGCGCAGGGCGGCGAGGACCGCCGAGCGGGCGCGGCGCGGCGCGATCACCTCGATGCGATCCTCGGCGACCCGTTCGAGTTCGCCGACGCTGCCGATCGCCGGGTCCGCGCCGGTGAGCGGCCGGAACTGTCCGGTGCCCGAGGCGGTCCAGCAGCATTCCCGGTAGTTGCCGATCGCTCCCGCCCCCGCGGCGAACAGGGCGTCGCGCACGGTGTCGGCGGCCTCGGACGGAACCATCACCACCCACTTGTCGGTGGCCGGTTCCGGCTTCGGTTCCAGGGGTCGCAGCCCGGTCAGGCCGAGCGCCTGCGCGAGCGCGTCGGACACGCCGGGGTCGGCACGGTCCGCGTTGGTGTGGGCGGTGAACAGGGCGCAGCCGCCGCGGATCAGCTTGTGGATCAGTGCGCCCTTCGGGGTGTGGGCACCGACGGTGTCGACACCGCGCAGCAGCAGCGGATGGTGCACAAGCAGCAGCTGCGCTCCCCACGCGAGGGCTTCGTCGACGACCGCGGCGGTCGCGTCGACGGCCAGCAGCACCTTGCTCGCCGGTTCGTCGGGGTCACCGGCGACGAGGCCGACCGAATCCCACGACTCGGCCAGCGACGGCGGGTAGGCCGCCTCCAGCACCCCGATCACCTCACGCAGCCGCACCTCACGCAAAGTCGCCGCCGACACGTGCCCTCCTCGCCCGTCGTCCGTCGTTCCGAGACGACCCTACGCGGCGCCCGCGGCGGGCAGCAGCGACAATGGGCCGGTGACTCTCCTCGTCGACACCCGCCCTCCGGTGCTGCCGTCGCCGGTGGTGCTGTTCGATCTCGACGGCACCCTCACCGATTCCGCGACCGGTGTGATCAACGGGTTCCGGCACGCGCTGGCGACCCTCGGCGTCGAGGTACCGACCGGCAATCTCGTGCGGCTGCTGGGTCCGCCGATGACCGATTCGCTGCGCGCGCTCGGTCTCGACGACGACCAGGTGGATCGGGGCACCGCCGCCTACCGCGAGTACTACGCGGCAACCGGCTGGGCGGAGAACGCCCTGTTCGACGGGGTCGAGACGATGCTGAACGCGGTGCGCGGCGCCGGGAGCCGGCTCGCGATCGCGACGTCGAAGAACGAGGTGTTCGCCGAGCGGATCCTGCGGCACTTCGGGGTGGCGGACGCGTTCGAGTTCATCGGCGGGGCCAGCCCCGACGGCAGCCGCCGCGCAAAGGACGACGTGGTCGCGCACAGTCTCGCCGCACTGGGCATCGAACCGGTCGAGGCCCACGCCGGCGGCACCGCCGGGGTCGTGATGGTCGGCGACCGCGAACACGACGTGCACGGCGCCGGCCGGTTCGGGATCCCGACGGTGTTCGTCGAGTACGGCTACGGCGCCGCCGACGAATCCGAACAAGCGCACACGGCCGTCGGCAGCGTCGCCGAACTGGGGAGGATCCTCACCGGTGAGTGCTGACGCTCTGCATGTGACGTTCGTGTGCACCGGCAACATCTGCCGGTCCCCGATGGCCGAGAAGATCTTCGCCCACCATCTGCAGAAGGAGGGGCTCGACGGACGGGTGCGGGTGAGCAGCGCCGGCACGCACGGCTGGCACATCGGCGCCGAGGCCGATCCGCGCACCAACGCGGTGCTGCAACGCCACGGCTACCCGACGGGTCACCAGGCTGCGCAGCTCGGCGCCGAGCATCTCGAAGCCGACCTCGTGGTGGCCCTGGCCACCGGGCACGACCGCGCACTCGCGCATCTGGGGGTGCCCACCGAGCGCCGTGCCCTGCTCCGCAGCTTCGATCCGGACGCCGACACCGATTCGGTACCGGACCCCTACTACGGCGGTCTGCCGGAGTTCGAGCTGGTGCGCGAGCAGATCGAGGCGGCGATTCCGGGGCTGCTCGCATGGGTGCGGGAACGGTGAGGCACAGCTCACGGGCTACCGTGGACACGTGCGACGTCTGAAGTTTCTGCTGCGCCCGAGCTGGTTCTTGCTGGCCGTGGTGGTCGTCGGCTTCGCCTACGCATGCTTCACGGTCCTCGCGCCGTGGCAGCTCGGCAAGAACACCAGCACGAGTGAACGCAACGACCGGATCGCCGAATCGCTCTCGCAGGATCCGGTTCCCGTCGGTGAGCTGGTCGGCGACGGGGAACCCGCGCAGGACGACGAGTGGCGACGGGTCACCGCGACCGGCAGCTACCTTCCGGACTCCGACGTGCTGGTCCGGTTGCGCAGCGTCGAGTCCCAGCCCGCGTACGAGGTGCTCACCCCGTTCACCCTGGACGACGGGCGCGCGGTGCTGGTCAACCGCGGCTACGTCCGTCCCGCACTCGGCACCGAGGTTCCGGCGATCGAGCCGGCCCCGACCGGGCAGGTGACCCTCGAGGCGCGCATCCGCATGTCGGAAGGCACCGTGCCCGGCAAGGAACCGTTCCGGGACGCCGGGTTCCTGCAGGTGTACTACATCGACACCCCGCAGGTCGCGGCGGCCACGGGCATCGACCTGGCCGGCGGCTACCTGCAGCTCGCCGAGGGGCAGCCCGGGGGTCTCGGCACCATCCCGCTGCCGCAGCTCGACGCCGGACCGTACCTGTCGTACGGCCTGCAGTGGCTGGCGTTCGGCATCATGGCGCCGCTGGGGCTCGGCTACGTCGTGTGGGCGGAGCTGCGCGAACGACGCAAGGAGAAGGCGCAGACCGCCGAGGTACCGGACCCGGAGACCCCGCCGGCGCCGCGCACCACAGAAGAGAAACTGGCCGACCGCTACGGCCGGTCGCGGTGAGCGCACCGCACGACAACCGCGAAACGCCCGAGGAGCATCCGATGTACGCGTCCGTCGACGACTATCTGGCCGACAAGGACCCCGCCGGCGTCGAGGGGTTCCTCCGGTTCCGGGACATGGTGCTGGCACTCGGCGCCGATGTCGACGAGCGCGTGCGCCGGTCGGATGTCGCGTGGGCCCGCGACCGGGTGTTCGCGGCGGCGTTCGTGTACTCGACGCGACTCGAGGTCGCGATCGATCTGCAGCGGCGCATCCATCACCCGCAACTGCGGGAGGCATTCCCGACGACGGACACGGTGACCACCCACCGGCTGAGCATCACCTCGCCGGACCAACTCGACGACCACGTCGCGACGCTGCTGGCCGAGGCGTACAAGACCGCCGGCACCGACGGCGACTGATCGCCGCCGGCTCCGTCCCACCCGCGGTCGGCACGGCCGCACCACCGCGTCCGGCACAATGATCAGGTGCCCGAGATCGGTTCCCGGGCCCTGTCCGGGTTCGGTGTCCGCGCCTGGCGATACGTTCGCCGCGCGCCGGGAACGTTCGTGTGGCTCGGGATCCTGCTCGTCACCTCCACGATCGCGCGGCAGCTGTCGCCGGCCGCGCTGACGGAGGTGCTCGGCGACCGGTCCACGAACCTGCATCACCTGGCCGAGGACCCGATCCGGGTGCTGATCGTCAGCGCCTTGTGGCTCGCCGGAGGCAGCTGGATCTGGTATTTCGCGCTCTACAACCTCTTCCACGTGGCGGCCGAACGGTGGCTCGGCACCGCGCGCTGGCTGGGCGTGTGCGTACTCGCCCACGTCGGAGCGACGTATCTGAGCGAGGGCCTTCTCTATCTGGCGATCCGGCACGGCGACGCTCCCGCCTCCGCCGTGAACACCCTCGATGTGGGCGTCAGTTATGCGTTGGCGGGGGTCGTCGCGGTGCTGGTGTACCGGATCCCGGCACCGTGGCGGTTTGCCTATGCCGGTGTTGTCGTGATCGTGTACGCGATCCCGTTGTTCGGGCTCTGACATTCACCGATGTCGGGCATTTCAGCGCCGTCCTGATCGGTTTCGCGTGCTATCCGCTGACGCGGCGGCGCCGGGTTCGCTCGTGCGTGCGGTCCCCTTAGCTGCGCTCCGGCCGGCTGCGATCCGGCCGCCCGATGAAGAACGACACGGCCAGCGCGAGGAGCGAGACGACCCCGCCGTACAGGAACGCGGTGTGGATACCGGCCTGGGCGGCGTCGATCCCGGTGGCCCCCTCGGCGAGGCGGGACGTCGCCGTGTAGGTCATGACCGTGACGAACAGTGCCGTGCCGGCGGCGCCGGCCAGCTGCTGGATCGTGCTGAAGATCGCACTTCCGTGCGAGTACAGCTCGTCCGGAAGCGCCCCCAGCGACGAGGTCATCAGCGGTGTCATGACCGACGCGAGTCCACCCATCAGCAGCGAGTGGATCAGCACGACCATCGGCAGTGGTGACTCGGTGTCGAGCATCGCCATCAGCCACAGCGCCGCGGCGACGACGGCTGCGCCCGAGATGACGAGCACGCGCGGGCCGGTGCGGTCGTAGATCCGGCCGACGAACGGCGACAGCACGCCCATGACGAGGCCACCGGGCAGCAACAGCAGACCCGTGGTGAGGATGTCGATGCCGCGGACGTTCTGCAGGTAGAGCGGCAGCAGGATCAGGGCGCCGAACAGCGCCATCATGCTGATCACGAGCATGCCGAGACCGAGGCTGAACGCCGGCGTCGAGAACGGGCGCAGGTCGAGCAGGGCGCGGCCGTCGGATTGCCGGGAGATCTGCCGCAGCACGAACACGGCCAGCGCGACGACGCCGACGGCGAGCGGCACCCACGCCGGGACCTGCGAGTCCTCCGCGGAGTGGCCGATGCTGCTCAGCCCGTACACGATGCCGCCGAACGCGAGTGCCGACAACACGACCGAGATCACGTCGAGCGGCGCCTTGCCGGTGGTGGTGACATTCTTGACCAGGACCGATCCGACGACGAACGCGACGAGCGAGATCGGCAGGACGATCCAGAACATCCAGCGCCAGTCGAACGCGTCGAGGACGATGCCGGAAATGGTGGGGCCGATCGCGGGTGCGACCGCGATGACGATGGAGATGATGCCCATCATGCGTCCGCGCCGGGCGGCCGGCACGACACGCAGCACGGTGGTCATCAGCAGCGGCAGCATGATGGCCGTGCCCACCGCCTGGGTGATCCGGCCCGCCAGCAGCAGCCCGAATCCGGGCGCGGACGCCGCGAACAGCGTGCCCAGGCTGAACACACCCATCGAGGCCATGAACATCGGCCGCAGCGGGAAGCGCTGGAACAGATAGCCGGTGGTCGGGATGACGACGGCCATCGTCAGCAGGAACCCGGTGGTGAGCCACTGGGCGGTGCTCGCGGAGATGTCGAGGTCCACCATGAGCCGCGGCAGGGCGACGCTCATGATCGTCTCGTTGAGGATCATCACGAACGTCGCGACGACCAGCACACCGATCAGCAGTCCGCTTCCGGGTGCCATCCTTTCCTCGGCGTCGGCGTCCAGGTGCTCTTGCGCCTGTGATGTCTGCATGTCGAGGAACTTTCTGGATGGTTGGTCGACCGCCACTGTCGCCGCCGATTCGGAAGGTGCCAGTCTCCTGCCGTTCGGAGACGGCCGTCAAATCGTTTTCGAATCCGACGGGCGCGCAGCGTCTTCGTGGGTGGTCGAGCAGTTCGAAGGCGGTACGGGCAATTCGGCATGAGTTGTCGCCCAGCCGACCGCACAATGTAGCGATGACGCACCGGCGTACGGCGACGTCCCTGTTCGGTGTGATGCCCGGACTCGAGGCCGTTGCAACCTACCGCAGGAACTGGCTCGCGAAGGACATCGTCGCCGGCATCGTGCTGTCGACTCTGCTCGTCCCGCAGGGCATGGCGTACGCCGAACTGGCCGGGCTGCCCCCGATCACCGGCCTCTACACGAGCATCCTGTGCCTGCTCGGGTACGCGGTGTTCGGCCCGTCCCGCATTCTCGTGCTCGGCCCGGATTCGTCGCTGGGCCCGATGATCGCGGCGACCATCCTGCCGCTCGTCGCGGCCGGAGGCGACCCGGCGCGGGCGGTCGCGCTCGCGTCGATGCTCGCGATCATGGTGGGTGTCGTCATGATCCTCGCGTCGATCGCCAAGCTCGGTTTCATCGCCGACCTGATCTCGAAGCCCACCATGATCGGCTACATGAACGGCCTGGCCCTGACCATTCTGGTCGGCCAGTTGCCGAAGCTGTTCGGGTTCTCGGTGGACTCGGAGAACTTCTTCGGGGACGTCACCGGATTCGTGCGGGGTGTGGCGAACGGGGAGACCAACGGAGCGGCGGTCGCGGTGGGGATCGGCGGGATCGCCCTGATCCTCGCGATGCAGCGGTGGGTTCCGAAGATCCCGGCGGTGCTGGTGATGGTGGTGTTGGCGATCGCGGCGGCCTCGGCATTCGGGCTGGCCGACCGCGGCGTGTCGCTCGTCGGGGAACTGCCGCAGGGTTTCCCGCCGCTGACGATTCCGCACGTGGAAGTGGACGACCTGGCGTTGCTGTTCGCCGGTGCGGTGGGGATCGCGCTGGTATCGCTGACCGACACGATCTCCACCGCGTCGTCGTTCGCGGCGCGCACCGGACAGGAGATCCGCGGCAACCAGGAGATGATCGGGATCGGTGCCGCGAACGTGGCCGCCGGGCTGTTCCAGGGCTTCCCGGTGAGTACGAGCGGTTCCCGGACCGCGGTCGCCGAACGTTCGGGGTCGAAGACGCAGCTCACCGGCGTCACCGGTGCGGTGCTGATCCTCGTGATGATCGTGTTGCTGCCCGGCCTGTTCCGCAATCTCCCCCAGCCGGCGTTGGCCGCGATCGTCATCACCGCCTCGTTGTCGCTCGCCGACATTCCCGGGACCGTCCGGTTGTGGCATCAGCGCCGGACCGAGTTCACCTTGTCGATCGTCGCGTTCCTGGGTGTCGCGATTCTGGGCGTGCTGCCGGGCATCGCGGTCGCGGTGCTGCTGTCGGTCTTCAACATCTTCCGGCGGGCATGGTGGCCGTATCAGACGGTCCTAGGCCGCGTGCCCGGCCTCGAGGGATTCCACGACGTCACCGTGCATCCCGGCGCCCGGCACCTCTCCGGCCTCGAGATCTACCGGTTCGACGCGCCCCTGTTCTTCGCCAACGTCAAGACGTTCCGCGACAACGTGCGACGCCTGGCCCGCAGCGACCCGAAACCGCGGTGGATCCTCATCGCCGCCGAACCGATCACGGACGTCGACACCACCGCGGCGGACGTGCTGTTCGAACTCGATCGGGAGCTCGACGCCCAGGGCACGTCACTGGTGTTCGCCGAGCTCAAGCACCCGGTCCGGATGAAGATCGACCGCTACGGCCTGGCCGAGGCCATCGAACCGGCGCACTTCTTCGGCACGGTCGAGGAGGCTGTCGCCGCCTACATCGAGCGCACCGGGGTCAACTGGACCACCGACTCCTGATCCGATTGTCGTGTCCCCGCCCGAAACGGACCCGCCGATGCGAGGATGCGAATTCGGACACGAAGCGAAGGGAGTCGATGCCGGTGCCGGCTACCACGGTGAAATCCGCACGCAAGAATCTGAAAAGCCTGGTCCGCGAGGTCAACCGTGACACGGTCGCAGTCGAGATCGTGGGTGACCAGGGCAATGCGGTGCTGATCTCGCTGGCCCGGTACACCGCGTTGCGGGAGGCGACGTTCCTGCTGCGCTCCCCCGAACTCATGGACAGCCTGCGCCGGGAGGCCGCCCGGTCGCTGTCCCCGCCGGCGCCGGGTGACGACTCCGCGGACTCCGAGCCCGCGGCGTCCGCGGAAGCGGCGGTGTCGACACCACCGCCCGAGCCGAAATCCCGCACCCGGAAGAAGAACAAGAGGAAGAAGAAGCGGGCGCACCGTCGCTGACGGGACTCGCGGATGAGCGCGGGCCGCGGCATCCTGCACTCCGAACGCAACGACCACAGCCGCGCGGACGGATCGTCGGTCACCGAACCCGTCCACGTGATCCAGATGTGGATTCCGCCGGACGAACCCGGCATCGAGCCGAGCTACCAGGAACTGCCCATCGATGCCGAACTCGACGCGGGCGCACTCGTCGTCGTCGCGTCCGGCCTGCCCCGCCACCGCAACGACGCCGCCGTCGGATTGCACAACAGGTACGCCGGTCTGCACGCCGCCCGATTGCAGCCGGGGCAGACGGTGACGATCCCCGACGCGCCGTTCGGCCACCTGTTCGTCGCACGCGGCACCGTCGACGTCGAAGGCTCGGGACCACTCGAGCACGGAGATGCGCTGCGGCTGACCGGGTCCGGCGGCCAGCGGGTCACTGCGGTCACCGACGCCGAGATCCTGATCTGGGAGATGCACGCGAGCTTCGATCGCCGGTAGCCCACCCGTGCCGCCGCTATCGCGAGTCCGATTCCGGGTGTTCCCGGAACAGAACCTCGGAGAGCGGTCGGCGCGGCGTCGGGGTCTCCGGACCGGGTGGCGTGCGGACGCCGGCCCTGATCAGCACCTGGGGGACGCCGTCCCCGGTCAGCCCCCGGAGGAACGCCCGCGAATCCTCGGACTCGGTCAGGTGGGTGACCGTGCAGGTCGCCAGTCCGCGGTCGGTGCAGGCGAGGAGCACAGCCGACAGGGCCTCGCCGCACCGCAGCCAGTCGAGCCGTCGGTCCGTGGCAGTGGAGAGCAGCAGGATCGCCGCGTGGTCCTGTTCGCCGGAGGTCTCGCTCGTCGCGCGACCGGGCGGGAACTCCCGCTCGACCGCCACCGCGCTCCCGGCGGCCGGCAGGGTGTCGGCGGGAACGCCCTCGGGGAACATCGCGTGCCCGGTCCACCAGTTCAGTTCCGACAGGTAGGCGGGGTCGGCGCGCTTCTCCCCGCTGATTCGGCGGGACACGTCGTCGAGGGCGGCTCTTTCGTCCTCGCCGATCCCGTCGAGGTGCGCACCGGCGTCCTCGGCGAGTTCCTGCAGGAGCGTGACGGTGGAGGGCCACTCCGGCGGTGCGGCCATCGGCAACCGCTCGGTGCGTCGACGGGCGATCGCCGCCGCCAAGCGGGCCCCGGTGTCGGAAGGTTCGGTGTCGGACGATTCGTCCAGCCGACGGAACCGCAATGTCGCGAGGCACTGCCGGTCCGGCGAGCGCGGCATCCGCTCGATCGCCGAGGACCACCGCTGCGCGGCGAGCGCGGTCCGCAGGTGGTCCAACGCAGTCCCACACGAGAGCACCATCTGACGACCGGACGGGTCCGTGGCCGGCAGGATGCGGTCGTTGTCGCTGTAGAGCGTCAGCGCGTGCGCGCCGAGAACCCACCGCCAGGGCTGGCTGTTGTGCAGCGACGGCGCGCGGCAGGCCAGCGCGACCGCGGACTCGAGGGTGCGACGGTCCGGCATCGACTCCGCCGGTGTCCCCTCTGCTGGTGTCCCCATTGCGTTCTCGGGTTCTCTCGTCGGCTCCGTGAAGTGCAGTCTCTCGCGTCAATGCGCGTCGGCTGCGATGGTGCGCAACGTCGCGCGCATGATGTGCCCGACGAACGGCCGGATGATCCACCAGTAGCGCATCATCTTCTTCCGCGAATCCGGATCGGTGGTCTGCGTCCGGCATTCGTAGCAGACGACGCTGCGCCCCGGCCCGTTCGCTCGAACCGAGAAGTGACATCCGATCTTCCCCCAGCCGGGCTCGTCGAACCCGCGGAAACGGTCGAGCGGAACATCACGCCATTCGATGTCGGGCTTCCAGAACTTGCCGACCGCACCGAAGGCGATCTCTCGATCGGGTACCTCCCCGAGTACCAGCCAGCCCGGCAGACCACTCGACGCCGGATCGGCGAACAGTCGCAGCGCGGGCAGTTCCGGAGACGGTTTGCCGGACAGGCGTGCCGGCAGGCCACGCACGAAGAACGCCGCGGTCAGCAAAGGTGTTCGCACGGTGAGGAAGTCGAGATCGTGCGCAGCACGGAAGACGGCGGGAACCTCCGCATCCACCACCAGTTGTTCGGTGAGGGCGACGTCGTACACCGGCAGGTGGGTATCGAGCAGATCCGCCGGGGCGGTGCCGGTCACGTCGTCACGCTCCGGCTCCGCGGGCGCGGTCGAGCAGGATCCGCTGTTCGGCCTGCGCCACCGTCCTCCTGGTCTGCGGCGCCGCGTCGGGCGTCACCGACACCGAGGTGATGCCGCGCCGGACCAGGTGCTCGGCGAGTGCGGTGCTCGTCGACACGGCCTGGCCGCACAGCGAGGTGGTCAGTCCCGCCGCCGACGCCCGCTCGATGATGTGGTCGATCGCATCGAGGACGGCCGGATCCATGGTGTCGAACAGGTCGCGGCACACCTCCGAGTCGCGGTCCACGCCGAGCATCAGCTGGGTCAGGTCGTTGGTGCCGATCGATACCCCGTCGATGCCGAGCTTCGCGTATTCGGGCAGCCAGTACACCACCGACGGCACCTCGGCCATGATCCAGCGCAGCATCCGGCGATCCGAGCCGAGCGGATGCGCATCGAGCTGCGCCAGGCACTCCTTCAGCTCCCACCGGGTGCGCACGAACGGAATCATCAGGTGCACGTTGGGATGCTGTTCCCGAACCCGGTGCAGCACATCGAGATCCAACGAGAACAGCTCCGGATCGCGGACGTAGCGGAAGCAGCCGCGATAGCCGATCATCGGGTTTTCCTCGTCCGGCTCGATCTCGCCGCCCTCGAGATCCGCGAATTCGTTGCTGCGCAAGTCGATCGCCCGGTACACGACCGGCCGCGGCGCGAACGCCGCCGCGATCCGGGCGACTCCCTCGGACATCTTCGCCACGTACTCCTCGCGCCGCCCCTGTCCGATCAGGCGCGCCGGATGCTCCCCCGCGAGGGCCTCGGTGATCATGAACTCGGCCCGCAGCAATCCGACCCCGTCGACGTCGGTGGCAGCGACCGCCTCCGCGGCATCCGGCGTCGCGAGATTGACGTACACCGAGGTCGCGGTGACGGCCGGCGCGGCACCCACGGCCGTCGGGACCGCCGGCGCCGCCGCGGCCGGGCGGGTCTCGGGTTGGACCTTCCCCTCGAACACTGCGCCCGCATCGCCGTCGACGGTGATCAGCTGCCCGTCGCGCAGGTCCGTGGTCGCGGTGCGGGCCCCGACCACCACCGGTTTGCCGAGTTCCCGCCCGACGATCGCGGCATGGCAGGTGATGCCGCCACCGTCGGTGACGATGCCGCCCGCGCGGCGCAGGATGGGCAGCCAGTCCGGCCGGGTCATGGGTGCGACGATGATCTCGCCGTCGGTCAGGCGTTTGCCGTCGACCAGTTCGTGGAGCACCCGCACCCGCCCGGTGGCCACGCCGGGGCCGGCACCGAGGCCGGTCAACAACGGTGTCGCGTCACCGTTTCCGGACGGCCCACCGGACGAGAACGTGTCGAGCGTGGTGATCGGGCGAGTCTGCACGATCCACAATTCGTTGTCCGCGAACGCGAACTCGAGATCCTGCGGGGAACCGTAGTGCTGCTCAACACCGGCGGCGAGACGCGCGACCCGCTCGAGTTGGTCCTCGTCGAGCACGCGGGTGCCGCGGGCCGGATCGACCGCGACCCGGCTGTCGCCGGTGTCGGTCGAGGCGATCCGGAACTCCTGATGCCCGAGGTGGACGTCGAGCACCTCGAAGCTGTCCTTGGCGACGACGTAGGTGTCCGGCTCGACCTGCCCGCCGACGACGACCTCGCCGAGGCCGAGCGCCGCCTCGATCACGATGCGATCGCGTTCGCCGGTGCGGGGGTCGGCGGTGAATGCCACCCCGGACGACTCGGATTTGACCATCACCTGCACGACGACGGCGATGGACGGCTCGTCGGCCACCCCGCGCAGCCCGCGGTAGGTGCGAGCCCGCTCGGACCACAACGACGCCCAGCACGCCTGCACTGCGCGCACCAGCGCGTCGGCGCCGATGATGTTGGTGTAGGACTCGTGGATGCCGGCGAACGAGGTGTCTGCCGCGTCCTCGGCAGGCGCCGACGATCGCACGGCCACCGGCATGTTCGTTCCGAGGGCCTCGTACGACGAGACGATATCCGCGCGCATCTCGTCCGGGATCGTCGACTCGGTCACCAGCGCGGCGAGTTCGGCGGAGGTGCGGATGAGCGTGGCGTCGTCGATGTCGGGGGGCGGGACCGCCTCGGCCGCCAGCCTTTCGCGCACACCGGCCGCCTGCATCGCGTCGAGGTAGGCGTCGGTGGTGACGGCGAACGCGGCGGGAACCGGAAAACCCGCCCGCGTGAGCTCGCCCAGGTTGGCGGATTTTCCGCCGACGGTGGGCGCGTCGTCCGCGCTCACCGATTCGATCGGTCGTACCCAGACCTTGTGTTCACCCATCGGTGGCTCCCTGTGCTCCCCGCGAACGGTGTTCCCCGCGAACGGCTCACCCCCTGTGCACGGTAAACCGAATTGGCGCGCCACAGGGCCCGGATCGGAGATCTGCTGCTCAGAAGGCCGGTGTTGCGCGAAGTATCCACTCTTCGGGCTTCTCCGGTGCCATGATCAGAACACCAGGGGTAGAGCTCGTTCGTCCGGGAGGCGCTGTGCAGTCGGAACAGGAGACCGGCCCCCTGCCCCTGATCGACCTGCGCCATCACGCCGCCGTCGTCGTCGACGTGGGCGTGTTGAAAGACGGCCGGTCCGTCGACTCGACGGTTGCGCTGCTGCACCGGTTGCGCGATCTCGGCGTCGACGTCGCGGTGTTCTCGTCCACCGGGGACGCCCGGTCGGTGCTCGACACAGCAGGAGTCGACACAGCGGCCGGCGACACAGCAGGAGACGACGATTCGCTTCCGATCGTGGCCACCGACACCACCCCCTCGGAGGTCGCCGCCCGGCTCCGGTCACCGCTCACGGCGACCGTGGTGATCACCGCCGACGAGGACATCGCGGCCGCGGCGCAGCGCGCCGGGTTCGCCCTGGTGATCCGGAATCCGGGCGAGATCGACATCCGGGCGGGCGACCACCGGCTCTCGGAGATACCCGATGCACTGACCTCCCGGCACGAACTGGCGACGCTGCTGCGGGTGCGCACACCGGTGCTGTTCCTCGACTTCGACGGCACGCTGGCGGACCTCGAGCCGGACCCCGCAGCGGCGGTGCTCACCGACGGCACCGCCGAGGTTCTCCGCCGGCTCGCGGACGCATGCCCGGTCGTCGTGGTCAGCGGGCGCGACCTGCCGGACCTGCAGGCGCGGGTCGGGATACCGGGTATCTGGTATGTGGGCAGCCACGGATTCGAAGTCGCCGGACCGGCGGGCGGACACTACGAGCATTCGGAGCCTCCGGCCGCCGGATCGGCCCTCGACCGGGTGTCCGGGCTGCTCGAAGAGCGTCTGCGCACCGTGCCGGGCGTGGTGATCGAACGGAAACGATTCTCGGTCGCCGTGCACCATCGCGCCGTGCCTGCCGACCGCGTCGACGAGGTCGCGGCCGTCGTGCACGAGATCGCGGGTGCCGAGGATTCTCTCCGGATCATCGGCGGCCGGAAGGTGCTCGAGGTTCTTCCCATCGCGGACTGGGGCAAGGGTGAGGCTCTGCGATGGGTGCTCGGGCGTGTCACCGGCGCGGAAGGGCTGCTGCCGCTGTACATCGGCGACGATCCCTCGGACGAGGACGCGTTCGACGCGTTGTCTCCCGAGGGGATCGGGATCGTGGTCCGCAGCGAGGAGCCCGGTAATCGCCGGTCGGCCGCGCGGTTCGCCGTGAACGATCCGGTGCAGGTTCGCGAATTGCTCCAGCGCCTGGCCGATCTGGTCGACCGCGACCCCGCGAGCCCGTCCCGCGCGGGTGGATGGATGCTGTACTACGACGATTACGATCCGCCGAGCGAAAAGCTGCGCGAGGCACTGTGCACGGTGGGCAACGGATTCTTCGCCACCCGTGGGTGCTCACCGGAATCCGTGGCCGGACGGTGGCACTACCCCGGCACCTACATCGCGGGTCTGTACAACCGGCTGCACGACGACCGCGCGGGTACGGCGATCACGAACGAAAGCCTGGTGAACGCCCCGAACTGGCTGCCGATGACCTTCCGCATCGACGGCGGGCCCTGGTTCGACATCGACTCCGTCGAACTGATGGACTACCGCCAGTACCTGAATCTGCGCCGCGCCGTTCTCACCCGTCGGGTGCGGTACCGCGACCCGCAGGGCCGGACGACGACCGTGATCCAGCGCCGGTTCGTCGCGATGCACCTGCCCCACGTGGGGGCGCTGCAGACCACGATCGTGGCCCACGACTGGAGCGGCAGCGTGGAGTTCCGCACGGCGATCGACGGCGCGGTCCGCAACACGCTCGTCGAGCGGTATCGCGATCTGGCCAGTGACCACCTCGAACTCGTCGAGGCGCGGGAGGCGGCACACGACTCGGTGGTTCTGACGGTGCAGACGAACCAGTCGCGCATCCCGGTCTCGGTGGCGGCCCGGACCACCGTCTGGTCCGACGGGAACCGCAACACCTGCAGCTACCGATTCTTCGACGAGGACGGCAGCGTCGGCCATCATCTCACCGTCGATGTGGAGGCAGGCTCCTCGGTCACGGCGGAGAAGGCGGTGACCGTGTTCACCGGCCGAGACCACGCGGTCTCCGGCCCCGCCGAGGCGGCAACCCGGCTGCTCGAGGGGCTCGGGCGATTCGACGAGATCCTGGACGGCCACGTCCTGGCGTGGGAACACCTGTGGGACCGGGTCGGCATCGACCTCGCCGGTCACGAGGAAGCGTCCCGGATCGTGCGTTTCCACCTGCTGCACCTGCTGCAGACCGTCTCGCGCAACACCGCCGACCTCGACGTAGGGGTTCCGGCGCGCGGACTCCACGGAGAGGCCTACCGCGGCCACATCTTCTGGGACGAGGTGTTCGTCTTCCCGGTGCTGAACCTGCGCGAACCGGCCCTGACCCGGTCGCTGCTGCAGTACCGATACCGTCGCCTCCCCGAGGCGCGCCGCGCCGCGACCGCCGCCGGATACCGGGGCGCGATGTTCCCGTGGCAGTCCGGCAGCGACGGCCGCGAGGAGAGCCAGCAACTGCACCTGAACCCGGATTCCGGAAGATGGCTGCCCGATCCGAGTTGGCGCCAGTACCACATCGGCATCGCCATCGCCTACAACGTGTGGCAGTACTACCAGGTCACCGGGGACGTGGAGTTCCTCGGCGATTTCGGAGCGGAGATGCTGGTGGAGATCGCGCGGTTCTTCGCCAGTCTGGCGTCGTACGACCGGGCGAAGTCCCGCTACGTGATCCGCGGGGCGATGGGACCGGACGAGTTCCATTCCGGCTACCCCGACGCGCCGTACTCGGGCATCGACAACAACGCGTACACCAACGTCATGGCCGTCTGGGTGATCCGGCGGGCCATCGAGGCGCTCGCCGCCATCCCCCAGCACAATCGCGCCGAACTCGTCGATCGTCTCCACCTGGACGCCCAGGAGATGACGCTGTGGTCGGATCTCGGGCACCGCATGTTCGTGCCGTTCCACGACGAGGTCATCAGCCAGTTCGAAGGCTACGGCGAACTGGCCGAACTCGACTGGGACCGGTACCGCGCGAAGTACCCGGACATCCGGCGCCTCGACCGGATCCTCGAAGCGGAAGGCGACGACGTCAACCGCTACCAGGCGTCGAAACAGGCCGACGTCGTGATGCTGTTCTATCTCCTCTCCGCCGACGAACTACGGGAACTGTTCGAACAACTCGGGTATCGCCTCGAATCCGAAACCATCCACCGAACGATCGACTACTACCTGGCCCGGACCTCCCACGGTTCGACGCTGAGCGCCGTGGTGCATTCGTGGGTGCTCGCCCGTAGCCACCGCGAGCGGGCGTTGGAGTACTTCGAGCAGGTCCTCGCCTCCGACATCACCGACATCCAGGGCGGGACGACGTCGGAAGGCATCCACCTCGCGGCCATGGCCGGCAGCATCGACCTGCTGCAGCGGTGCTTCACCGGACTCGAAGTCCGCGGCGACCGTCTCGTCCTCGGTCCGCAATGGCCGGATACCCTGGGCGCCCTCGAGTTTCCGATCTACTACCGCGGCCGCAAGCTGTGGTTGACGGTCAGCGGACGCACGGTCGAAGTCGCTGCCGAGCCCGGGAATCAGGAATCGATCGAGATCATGTGCCGCGATACGGTCGTCACCCTGCAGCCCGGGTGCACCGTCACCCTGAGCTGAGCCGCGGACCCTCCACCCCGTCGGGACCTCATCCGCACCTGCCGACCACGCCACCGTCTCGCCACCCTGGATCATCGAGGAGGTTTCCGGACGTGAAAGCCAGAGGTCGGGATAGGCTTCTCGGGTGCGTGCGTCGTGGCCGTTGATCGGCCGCTCGGAGCAGATGCGAACCATCGAGGCCGTCATCGAGGCGTCGGATGTTTCCGGGATCGTCGTCCACGGTGGGGCCGGTGTGGGCAAGAGTCGGCTCGCCCGCGAAGCCTTGTCGGCTGCTGAGTCGAAGGGTTGCATCAGCCGTCTGGTGGTCGGCACGTCTTCGGGGCGGGCAATTCCGCTGGGCGCAGTCACGGCGTGGGCGCAGTCGGGCGTCACCGACACCGTTCAGTTGCTCCGGGGGGTCATCGAAGCGCTGACCGCCACATCGTTCGGCGCCACGGTGGTAGTGGCCGTCGACGATGTGCAACTTCTCGACGATCTGTCGACATTCGTGATACATCAGATCGTGCACCGCGGTGCAGCGAAAGTATTGCTCACCGTTCTCGACGGTGAACCAATTCCTGCCGCGGCACAGGACATATGGAAGGTCGGCCGGTTCGACCACCTCGACCTGCAGCCGCTGACACTCGACGAGACCGGCACGCTGCTGTCGGCTGCCCTCGACGGATCGGTGGATCCGGATGCGGTCCGACGGCTGTGGAACCTTACTCGTGGCAACGTTCTGTATCTACGTAACATCGTCGAGCAGGAGGTCGCCGACCACCGAATTGTGCAGCAACACGGATGCTGGCGGTGGATCGGCGAACCGACCATGCCGTCGGGCCTGATCCAGCTGATCGAAACCCGGATCGGCACCCTTCCCGCGAAGGTTGGCGACGTGATCGACGCGCTGGCTGTCGGGGAGCCGATCGAACTGGCGGCCCTGAACCGGATCGCCGACCCAGCGGCGGTCGAGGAGGCCGACACCCGCGGTCTCATCACACTCGAACCCGTCGGTGGTGGTATGGCGGTACGGGTGGCGCACCCGCTTTACGCCGAGGTACGGCGCAGGCGCACGGCACCCACTCGGCTTCGACGGCTACGCGGACTGGTCGCCGCAGAACTCGCCGAATCCGATGACCGGGACGACATGCGAGTGGTTGTGCGCCGCGGCACATTGAGCCTCGACTCCGACGTCGCATCGGACGCCGAACTGCTCGTCAGGGCCGCCCGGGGCGCTGTCTGGTTGGGAGACCTGCCCCTCGCCGATCGACTCGCGGAGGCAGCGATTCGTGCCGGGGCCGGACCGGAACCCGCCTTCGTCCGGGCGCATGCACTTTCCTGGTCGGGTCGCGGCGAGGAAGCCGATTCCGTACTCACCGCAATTCACACCGGCCGGTTGACGGACAGCGAGAAGGCCAGATTCGCATTCCTGCGGGCGAGCAACCTTCTGTGGACGCTCGGCGACCCGGCGCGCGCGAAGCAAGTCATCGACGATGCGTCGTGCACGACACCACCGCAGGCCCGCCACTTCATCGACGCGTTCCTCACGGTGTACCGGTTTGCGATGGACCAGCCGGACAGGGCAATGCAAGCTGCGGAGAGGCTGGCGCCGGACGACCTGCCTCCGGTCGTCGGCGCCGAGGTTGCCTGGGTGCTTGCTTCCATATATGCCGACGCCGGGCGCACCGGCGACGCCGTGGCGGTCGCAGAGGACGGCTACGACGTTGCGGCTCGCTCTTTCGACGCTCCGCATATGCGATTCAACATCGCCGACGCACACGTCAGCGCCTTGCTGCTATCCGGCCGAGTGAGCGAAGCCGTCGAGGTGGCCGAGCGGGTACGCAGACAAGCGGCCGATCTTCCGGGGGCGGCTCATCTACTCGGCGCTGCGATCGCGGCGAGGGCAGCCCTCGGGGCGGGTCACCTCGACACCGCATGTTCGACGCTGGACCCGACAGCCGTATCGTTGTCCGCCTCGGGCCATGCCATCGGCTGGGGGTACCGCTATCGGGTCCCGCTCGCAACTGCACTCGCGATGCGCGGTTCGTCGAGCGAGGCGCTCACCGCGCTCGACAAACTACGACGTTCCTTTCGGACTCTGGACTACGAGCGCAGCCTTGCCCGGGCGTGGGCAACCGCATGCCAGGGCGCCGTCAGCGAGGCGATCACCGTCTTGTTGTCGGCGGCCGAAACTGCGGCAGCCAAAGGACAATTCGGGGCCGAAGTGATCTGTCTGCAGACGGCCGTCCAGTTCGGGGACCACACCGGGGCACCCCGATTGCACAGACTGGAGTCGATCGTCGAGGGTCCACGTGTCGGTCTGGCAGCCCGGTTCGCGTCCGCCCTCCGGCGCGGCGACGGTGCTGAATTGGAGTCGGTGTCAACGGACTTCGAGCACATGGGCGATATGGTTGCCGCTGTCGATGCGGCCGCCCATGCCGCCCTCGCGTACCGCATCCAAGAACGACGTGGATCGGCCTTGGGATGCTCGGCGCGCGCAGATGCCCTCGCCGAACAATGTGGCGGCGCCGATACCCCGGCCCTCCGTCTGGCCACCACGTCGTTGCCGCTGACCGATCGCGAACGAGAGATCGTGATGCTGATCGGTGAGGGATTGTCGAATCGAGCAATCGCCGGTCGACTGACCCTCTCCGTACGCACTGTCGAGAGCCACATCTACCGGGCCATGACGAAGACCGGAACCACCAGCCGCGACGAACTCGCCGCCCTGTTGCCGCGCCGAAGGGCGCGAACCAAGTGAACACCGCCCCCTGAGGGTGGAGAGTACGGCGCCGCCGGTCGAGTAGTGCCCCGCCCGGACCACGTGAAATTGCAGTGGCTCGCTACTGCGCTCTGTCCAGCGCTCGGGAGTGACGATCGATCACAGCGTGGGAGACAGGAGGCGCACAATGTCTGAATTCGTGGCCGCATCCGCCGATCCGTCGGCTCTGGCGTTCCCACATACGAATCCGATCGGCAGGATGATCGGCGCTCTGCGCGCAATCTTCGTGAGTTCGTCCACGGATGCACGGCCCGCACGGCGTCACTATCCACCGCTGCTGACCGACGCAGAAGAGCACTCCGCCATGGCACGCGAGATGTATCGGCTGTGACCGCAGCATGTATCCGCCACAGCCAGTGCTGTGAGGGGACCGTCGGGGAGACGGTCGAGGTGC